>NZ_JAPSJA010000024.1 GCF_031178525.1 Microbacterium sp. | reverse complement strand
CGCGCGCGATCATCAGGCCCCAGTCGTACCTGGACACCGAGGGCGCGGGCGAGTGGTGGCTGGCGAGCGACCTGGACGAGATCGCCACGGGCGGCGGAACACTGGCCGAGGATCACGTGCTCGGCGTTGGCGGCGCCTCACTCACGCTCGCGGCCCTGCAGCTGCCGACACCGGCGGAGCGCGTGCTGGATCTCGGCACCGGATGCGGCATCCAGGCGCTGCGGGCGCGACGGTACGCCGCATCGGTCGTGGCGACCGACCTGTCCGAGCGGGCGCTCGCGTTCACCCGGCTGAACGCGCTGCTGAACAGCGACGACGGGATCGAGACCCGCCGGGGCAGCCTGTTCGAGCCCGTGGCGGGAGAGACGTTCGACCGGATCGTGACCAATCCGCCGTTCGTGATCACGCCGCGCGTCGCGGGCGTGCCCGGATACGAGTACCGTGACGGCGGGCTCGTGGGCGACGCGCTCGTCGAGCAGGTCGTGCGCGCCGTCGGCCCGCATCTCCGGGCGGGCGGGCCGGGGGTCCCCGGCGGCGTCGCCCAGTTGCTGGGCAACTGGGAGACGCGCGACGGCATCGACGGACTGGAACGGGTGCGCGCGTGGGTCGCGTCCTCCCCCGTGCCGCTCGACGCGTGGGTGGTCGAGCGCGAGCAGCTGGATCCGATCCAGTACGCCGAGATGTGGATCCGCGACGGAGGCACGACACCCGGCTCGCCTCGTCACGACGAGCTGCTCGCCGCGTGGCTCGAGGACTTCTCCGCGCGCGGCGTCACGGCGATCGGGTTCGGCTACGTGCTGCTGCGCCGCCCCGCCGGATCGCCCGCGCTCGCGCGGTACGAGCGGGTGCCGCACGCGATCCCCTCGGAGGGCGGGCTCGGCGTGCACCTCGCACAGGCGCTCGCGGCGCACGACAGGCTCGTGGACATGGACGACGTCGCGCTCGCCGCGGCGACGCTGCGCACGGCGGCCGACGTGACCGAGGCGCGGCATCACCTGCCCGGCATGGGCGACCCGCAGGTGATCGAGCTGCGGCAGGGAGCGGGGTTCGGCCGCGCGATCCAGGCGGATCCGGGGCTCGCGGCGCTGGTCGGCGCGTGCGACGGCGACCTGCCCGTCGGTCCGCTCATCGCGGCGATCGCCGACCTGCTCGAGGCCGACGGCCCCGCCCTGCGCGCCGAGCTGCTGCCGCGCGTGCGGGAGCTGCTCGTGGACGGGTTCCTGACCTTCGCCTGAGCCGTGGGAGGGCGGCGGAGGCTCGTCGGGGCCTCCGCGGCACTTCGAGACCGGTCACGCCACGGCGACCAGGGCGACCGCGGCCGCGCACGCGGCGAGACCGACGGCCTGGCTGCGGTGGATGCGCTCGTGCAGCACCAGGGCGGCCAGGATCACGGTCGCGGCCGGGTAGAGCGACGCGATCACGGCGACCACGGTGAGCAGTCCCTGCTGCGAGGCGAGCAGGAACAGCGTCAGCGCGACGGCGCCGAGCATGCCGGGCAGCAGCGCCAGACCGGTGCGTCGCCACGGCAGCCGCAGCGGTGCGCGCACGGCCAGCACGACGATCAGCAGCAGGACCGCGGCGACCACCATGCTCGCCGCGTTGGGCCACAGCCCGGCCTCCTCGCGCACCTGGCCGATCGCCGCGAAGTAGGCGCCGAAGCCCGCCCCCGCGAGAACGCCGTCGCGTACGGATGCGGCGACGCCCTCGCGCGTCCCGCCCGCCGGATCCGGGGCGCGCGCCACGAGCCAGATCGCCGCGAGGCCCACCGCGATGCCGACCCAGGTCAGCGCAGCCGGTCGCTCTCCCGTCGCCACGCCGACGACGATCGGCACGCCCGCGCTGACGACGGCCGAGACCGGCGCGACGACGCTCATCCGGCCGCTCGCCAGCCCGCGATACAGGAACGCGGTGCCGAGCGCCGACCCGACGCCCGCGACCGCCGCCCAGAGGAGGTCCAGCCGGTCGGGGCGACCGCCGACCCACAGCGCCAGCAGACCGGCAGTGAGCAGCGAACCGATCTGGCCCCAGAACGCGATCGTCCAGGCGCTGTGCCGCTTCGAGAAGACTCCCCCGAAGAAGTCGGAGACGCCGTACGCGACCGCCGACGCGAGCGCGAGCAGGATCGCCGTCATCCCGCCAGGCTAGCGGCGGTGCACGAGACGGCAGACGGAGGGGTGCCGGCGCGGCTCTCTAGACTGGCTGCATGCTCAACATGGCCGACGGTGTCGCGCGTCTCGGCGACCTGGCGGCCTCGCCGGTGGTGGCCGCGCTCGCCCGCGCGTTCGCCGACGCCGGGCACGACCTCGCGATCGTCGGCGGTCCCGTGCGCGACGCGCTGCTGGGCCGTGCGACGCACGACCTCGACTTCACGACGGATGCGCGACCCGACGACATCCTGCGGATCGTCACGCCGATCTCCTCGGCGCAGTGGGACATCGGCCGCGCGTTCGGCACGATCGGCGCCCGCGTGCGCGGCGAGCAGGTGGAGATCACGACCTACCGCGCCGACAGCTACGACGGCGTCACGCGCAAACCCACCGTGGAGTTCGGCGACACGCTCGAGGCCGACCTCGTGCGCCGTGACTTCACCGTCAACGCCATGGCACTGCGCGTGCCCGAGGTCAAGCTCATCGACCCGACCGGCGGCGTGGAGGACCTGATCGCGGGCGTGCTGCGCACTCCGATCGATCCGCGCATCAGCTTCGGCGACGATCCGCTGCGAATGCTTCGCGCCGCGCGCTTCACGTCGCAGCTCGGCTTCGAGGTCGAGCCCGGCACCCTCGGCACCATCGAGGCGCTGCGCGAGACGCTGTCGATCGTGAGCCCTGAGCGCGTCCAGGGCGAGCTCACGCGCCTGCTGGCGACGGATCATCCGGTGAGCGGGATCCGCGTGCTGGTCGACACGGGGCTGATCGAGGAGTTCCTGCCCGAGGTCTCGGCGCTGCGCCTGGAGGTGGACGAGCACCACCACCACAAGGACGTGTACGAGCACTCCCTGACCGTGCTGCGGCAGGCGATCGAGCACGAGCACGAGCGCTTCCCCGGACAGGAACCGGATGTCGCGCTGCGCCTCGCCGCGCTGCTGCACGACATCGGAAAGCCCCGCACCCGCAAGCTCGAGAAGGGCGGAGCCGTCACGTTCCACCACCACGACATCGTGGGAGCGCGGATGGCGCGAAAGCGCCTGCAGGCGCTGCGGTTCGACGGCGACACGATCGACGCGGTGACGAAGCTGATCGAGCTGCACCTGCGCTTCTTCGGCTACGCCGAGGGCGCCTGGACCGACTCGGCCGTGCGCCGGTACGTGCGCGACGCGGGCTCTCAGCTCGAGCGCCTGCACATCCTGACGCGCGCCGACGTCACGACACGCAACCGACGCAAGGCGCAGCGCCTCGCGACGGCCTACGACGACATCGAGGCGCGCATCGTGGTCCTGCGCGAGCAGGAGGAGCTCGACGCCATCCGGCCCGAGCTCGACGGCAACCGCATCCAGCACGTGCTCGGCATCGCGCCCGGTCCCGAGGTCGGCAAGGCCTACCGGTTCCTGCTGGACCTGCGCCTGGACGAGGGTGTGCTCGGCGCCGACGAGGCGGAGCGCCGCCTGCGGGAATGGTGGGCCGGGCAGGGCTGAACGCGGCACGCCTCCCGTGCCTCGGACCGCCGTTCGGATAGGCTCGGCATTCGACTTCCCGTCCCTCGCGCATCCCCGTGCCGAGGGACGGTGCCGCCACGAACAGCACTGCGAGGCCGAACGTGACAGACTCCCCCGCCCCCGACGCCCCCCGAAGGCCGCTGCGCATCCTGATCGGCGCCGACACCTTCGCGCCCGACATCAACGGCGCCGCGCGCTTCGCCGAGCGACTCGCGGCCGGACTCGTCCAGCGCGGGCACGACGTGCACGTCGTCGCGCCGAACAGGCGCTACGCCGACGAGCCGAACCGCACCGAGACGGTCGAGGGCGAGGCGATGACGCTGCACCGCCTGCCGTCGGTCCGGCTCTGGTGGCACGAGTGGCTGCGCTTCGTGTGGCCGTGGCGCGCCAAGCACCACGCACGCCGCGTGCTCGACCGCGTCAAGCCCGACGTGGTGCACATCCAGTCGCACATCGTGATCGGGCGCGGCCTCGCGCGCGAGGCGCGCAAGCGCGGCATCCGGATCGTCGCGACGAACCACGTGATGCCGGAGAACATCCTGGATCACACGACGCTGCCGGACTGGGCCAACGATCTCCTCGTGAAGCTCGCGTGGAAGGATGCGGCGCGCACGTTCCGCCTCACGTCCGCGGTCACGACTCCGACGCGCCGCGCGGCCGACTTCCTCGAGTCGGCGATCGACATCTCGGGCGTGATCCCGATCAGCTGCGGCATCGACCGCACGCAGTACACGGCCGACCTCGAGCCGCGCTCCGAGAACCGGATCGTGTTCGTCGGTCGGATGACGGCCGAGAAGCAGGTCGACGTGATCCTTCGCGCGCTGGCGAAGCTCGACCCGGCGCTCGATGCCAAGCTCGACCTCGTCGGCCAGGGCGACCAGGAGCACGCGCTGCAGGCGCTCGCGGCAGAGCTGGGCGTGCAGGAGCGCGTGACGTTCCACGGCCTGTCGACCGACGCCCACCTGCGTGCGACGCTGACGCGCGGCAGCGTGTTCGCGATCGCCTCGATCGCCGAGCTGCAGTCGATCGCCACCATGGAGGCGATGGCATCGGGTCTGCCGATCGTCGCGGCGAACGCGGTGGCGCTGCCGCACCTGGTGCACGAGGGCGAGAACGGCTACCTGTTCGAGCCCGGCGACGTCGACGACCTCGCCGCGAAGCTCGCGACCGTGCTCACCGCCACGCCCGAGGAGCGCCTGCGTATGCAGCGCGCATCGCTCGAGGGCGTGCTCGTGCACGACATCAACCGCACGCTCGACACGTTCGAGGCCCTGTATCGCGGCGCGGCGCCGCACGTCCTCCTGGATCGTCGCGGCGAAGCGCAGCCGGCCTAGCGATCGGGGTCACCGCGCGTGCACATCGTGATGTTCGCGGATCAGCACGTCGAGTCGCTCGGCGGTGCTCAGGTGTCGACGCGCCTGCAGCGCCGGTATCTCGAGCGCGCGGGGCACACCGTGACGATCGTCGCGCCGCGCCGGCATGGGGCTCGCGCGGCGATCAACGCGGATGATCCGGGTTACCTCGATCTGCCGTCGATGCCCCTCACGCCGGATCGGGAGTACTCCCTCTCCTGGCCCGGCCGCGCCGCCGATCGGGTCGTCGACGCCGGCATGGCGCGGCGGCCGCAGCCGGACCTCGTCCACGTGCAGGCCGACTTCTGGGGCGCGTTCCTCGGCTACCGCTACGCCGCCCGGCACGGCCTCCCCGTCGTGCACACCATGCACAACCGTGTCGACGTCGGCATCGAGGCCACCGCGCCGTTCCCCGGTCTCGTGCTGCGCGCGCTCAACGCCTGGCGCCGCACCGCGCTGAGAGGACGCGCGGGCGGCGCGCGCACCGGCTCAGACGGCTGGGCGTACCTGCGCGGTCTGGCGCGCGGAGCCGGCGCCGTGACCGCGCCGTCCCGTCACTTCGCGCGGCGCCTGGAGGCGCACGGCGTGTTCACGCCCGTCGACGTCGTGTGGAACGGGATCGACGACGACCTGCTCGATCGCGTGCGGGCCGAGGCGCCCGCCGCGCCGGTCGGCGGTCCCGCGCGGTTCGTGTGGCTCGGCCGGATGAGCCCGGAGAAGCGCCTGCTGCCCTTCCTGGAAGCGCTCGCACGGGCGGATGTCGCGTGCGAGGTCGAGGTGATCGGCGGCGGGGCGCAGCTGGCGGCGGCGCGCAAGCTCGTGACGCAGCACCGGCTCGCGGTGCGCTTCGCGGGGAAGCTGCCGTACGACGAGGTGCTGCGGCGCATCGCGGCGGCGGACGCGCTCGTGCAGACGTCGATCGGCTTCGAGACCCAGGGAATGACGCCGTTCGAAGCCGCCTCGCTCGGCACGCCGGCCGTGATCAGCGACCCCGACATCGCCGACGAGATCGGCACGGGGGTCTGGCGCGTGGATGCGCCGCCGGACGAGGCGGGACGCATCCGCGCGCTCGCCGCCGCGCTGCGCCGCGCGGCGGACGACATCGCGGCCGGTACCGCTCCTGCGCCCGATCCGGAGATGCCGACGAAGTTCCGCCAGTCCTCCCGGACGGCCGCGATGGTCGCGGTCTACCGGCGCGCGGCGGGCTAGCGACTCAGTCGCGGTCGGGGACGCGCAGGGCGTCGGTGCGCACGCGGCCGTAGCCGTCGATGCGCACCTCGTGCAGCGTTGCTGCGATCGCGGCGATCGAGAGGATCGCGAAGAGGATGAGAATCAACATGGCAGTCATCCTGCGCTTGCGCTGATCCTGCCAACAGTGGCAGGATCGTCACATTCCGCAGGAATACTGCCACTGCTTCCGTCCCCTCCGAGGAGCCCTCATGAGAACCGTCGCGTGCATCGTGCAGGAGGGCTTCGCGCCCTTCGAGTTCGGCGTCGCGTGTGAGGCGTTCGGCCTCGACCGGACCGATTCCGGGATCCCGAACTTCGACTTCCGGATCGTGACACCGGACCCCGGGGCCGTGCCGTCGAAAATGGGCTTCTCGATCAACGTCGACGACGATCTCTCCTTCGCCTACGAGGCGGATCTCGTCGTCGTCTCTCCCACTCCTCACCAGTACTGGGGCAACGCGGACGAGCGCGTGCTCGACGTCATCCGGCACGCCGATGCCCGGGGCGCGTGGCTGCTCAGCGTCTGCAGCGGGTCCTTCGTCCTCGCCAACGCCGGCGTGCTCGACGGCCGCCGCGCGACGACGCACTGGATGTACGCCGAGACCATGGCGCGCATGTATCCGGAGGTGGAGGTGGATCCGGACGTCCTCTACGTGCAGGACGGGCGCATCATCACCAGTGCCGGCACGGCCGCGGGTCTGGACGCGTGCCTTCACCTGCTGCGCCAGGAGCTGGGCGCCGAGGCGGCGAACATCATCGCGCGCCGCATGGTCGTGCCGCCGCAGCGCGACGGCGGGCAGGCGCAGTTCATCCTGAAGCCGCTTCCCGAGACGACCGGACTCTCGCTCGCGCCGGTCGCCGACTGGGTGCTGGAGAACCTGCACCTCGACCTGAGCGTCGAGCAGCTCGCCAACCGCGTGCACATGTCGCCGCGCACGTTCGCGCGCCGCTTCAAGGCCGACTACGGCACCACTCCCGCGGCGTGGATCGCGCGCCAGCGCATCATCCAGGCGCAGCGCCTGCTCGAGCAGACCGAGTGGGGGCTCGACCGCATCGCGGACGAGTGCGGGTTCGGCTCCGCGGCCGTGCTGCGTCAGAACTTCTCTCGCGTGCTCGGCACCACGCCGACCGCCTACCGCGCCCGCTTCGCCTGCCCGCCCGCGACGCCGGAGGTCGCGGCAAGCGCTGCCGCCTGATCCGAGGCGGATCCGCCGGCAGGTGCGGCATCCGCGCGCGAAGCGGCGGCCGCACCGGTCGACGGCGCGGGTCAGCCGGCGAACACGCGCATGAGCGCCGGGAAGAGGCCGCTCCAGAGTGCCAGCTGGATCAGTGACACGACGTGATAGCCGAGGGCGATCGCCGGGAGCACCTTGCGCGGATGGCGCAGGCCGATGATCGCGCACGCTGCCCCGACGAGCATGAGCACCAGCGACCCGACGCCGAGCGCGCTCGCGAGGGCGGAGATCGGCAAGGACAGCTGGTTCACGAGGACAGGCAGGAACGCGTTGAGCACACCCGCGAGGGCGACCAGGCCCGCCAGGGCGAGTGCGACGATCGCCAGCACGTTGGGTCCGTCGGCTCGGGACGCGGGCGGGGCCGGCTGGGGAGGGATCGTCGTCATCGCGCGCTCCTCACAGCACCGTCATGGCCGCGTGCACGGCGAACTGGATGATGCTCAGGATGGCGCTCAGGACGGGCGCGATGCCGACGCCGATGGCCACGCCCGCGAGCACCACGCGCGCGCGCCGCGAGACGGCGATGGCCCCCGCGACGATCGCTCCCACGCCGAACAGGGTCGCGATGAGGCGCACGGGCAGGCTCGCCAGGCCGAGCGCGGAGAAGTCGGTGGATGAGAGCACCGCGGCCTGGACGACGATCTCGGCGAAGATCGCGAGGATCACCGCGACCGCACAGATCGCCGCAATGGTCACGGGAGTGCTGCCTCGTGCCGGCGGCGGGGAGGCCGGGCCCGGCGCCGCGTACGGCGGCGGGTCGTACGGCGGGTCCGCGGGAGTGGTCACGGGGCCAGGCTAGCGGTGGGTGGGAGTGGTGCTGGAGGCTCTATCGCAGGGGCGAATAACCCTGATAAACTTGAGCGCGAGCGACTCAACTTTAGTGAGCCGTCGTTCGGCTTGGTTTTCCGAGATGTGAGGAGGGGCTGTGACGGATCAGAAGCAGGAGCAGCAGAGCGCGCTCGAGCAGTTCGGCATCGACCTGACCGAGCGGGCGCGCGCGGGGAAGCTCGATCCGGTCATCGGACGCGACTCGGAGATCCGGCGCGTGAGCCAGGTGCTCACCCGGCGCACCAAGAACAACCCGGTGCTGATCGGCGAACCCGGCGTCGGCAAGACCGCCGTCGTGGAGGGCCTCGCGCAGCGCATCGTCGCGGGCGACGTGGCCGAGAGCCTCAAGGACAAGCGCCTGATCAGCCTCGACATGTCCGCCCTCGTGGCCGGTGCGATGTACCGCGGCCAGTTCGAGGAGCGGCTGAAGAACGTCCTGAAGGAGATCACCGAGTCGGAGGGACAGGTGATCACGTTCATCGACGAGCTGCACGTGCTCATGGGAGCGGGAGGCGGCGAGGGATCCGTCGCGGCGTCCAACATGCTCAAGCCCATGCTCGCGCGCGGCGAGCTGCGCCTGATCGGCGCGACCACGCTCAACGAGTATCGCGAGTTCATCGAGAAGGACGCCGCGCTCGAGCGCCGCTTCCAGCAGGTGTACGTGGGCGAGCCGTCCGTCGAGGACACTGTGGCGATCCTGCGCGGGCTCAAGGGGCGCTACGAGGCCCACCACGGAGTGACGATCACGGACGGTGCGCTCGTCGCGGCCGCTGCGCTCTCGAACCGGTACATCCCGAGCCGTCAGCTCCCCGACAAGGCGATCGACCTGATCGACGAGGCGATGAGCCGGCTGAAGATGGAGATCGACTCGTCCCCCGTCGAGATCGACCAGCTCAAGCGCCAGGTCGACCGCATGCGCCTGGAGGAGCTCGCGCTCAAGAAGGAGAAGGACCCCGCCTCCAAGGAGCGCCTGGCGAAGCTGCGCGAGCAGATGGCCGCGTCGGAGGCCGAGCTGCGCACGCTCGAGGAGCGCTGGGCGCGTGAGCGCGGGGGCCTCAACCGCGTGGGTGACCTGAAGAAGCGTCTCGACGCCGCCGTGACCGAGCGGGACCGCGCGCTGCGCGAGGCCGACTACGCGAAGGCCTCCAGGCTGCAGTACGAGACCATCAAGCAGCTCGAGGCCGAGCTGGCGGAGGCGGAGAAGCAGGCGGAGGCGGCGGGCGAGGAGCCGCGCATGGTCAACGAGCAGGTCACGGACGACGACATCGCGCAGGTCATCGCGTCGTGGACGGGCATTCCGGTCGGGCGCCTGCTGCAGGGCGAGACCGAGAAGCTGCTGCACCTGGAGGCCGAGCTGGGCCGACGCCTGATCGGTCAGAAGGAGGCCGTGAAGGCCGTCGCCGATGCGGTGCGCCGCTCGCGCGCCGGCATCAGCGATCCGAACCGGCCGACGGGATCCTTCCTGTTCCTCGGCCCGACGGGTGTCGGCAAGACCGAGCTCGCGAAGGCGCTGGCCGAGTTCCTGTTCGACGACGAGCACGCCATGGTGCGCATCGACATGTCGGAGTACGGCGAGAAGCACTCGGTGTCGCGCCTCGTCGGCGCCCCTCCCGGCTACATCGGCTACGAGCAGGGTGGCCAGCTCACCGAGGCGGTGCGGCGTCGCCCGTACAGCGTCGTGCTGCTGGACGAGGTGGAGAAGGCCCACCCCGAGGTGTTCGACGTGCTGCTGCAGGTGATGGATGACGGCCGCCTCACGGATGGCCAGGGCCGCACCGTCGACTTCAAGAACGTGATCCTGATTCTGACGTCGAACCTCGGCTCGCCGATCCTGATCGACCCGACTCTGCCGGCCGACGCCAAGCGCGAGCAGGTCCTGCAGCTCGTGCGCCAGGCGTTCAAGCCGGAGTTCGTGAACCGGCTCGACGACATCGTGATGTTCCAGGCGCTCAGCCACGACGACCTCGCGCAGATCGTCGAGCTGCAGGTCGACCTGCTGCAGCGTCGGCTGTCGGATCGCCGCCTCACGCTGGCGGTCACGCCCGACGCGCGCGCCTGGCTGGCCGACCGTGGGTACGACCCGATCTACGGTGCGCGCCCGCTGCGGCGCCTGATCCAGGCGGAGATCCAGGACCGGCTCGCGCTGGCGATCCTGTCGGGCGGCGTGCGGGACGGCGACACCGTGCGCGTGGACGTCCCGGCGGACGGATCGCAGCTCGTGGTGACAAGCCAGGGACAGAGCGCACCGCCCGCGCCGGAGGAGGACGAGGACGTCATCGACGCCGAGATCGTCGAGGACTGACCCCCCTTCCCGGTTGCCGAAACCACATCATGTGAACGAGAGCACACGATCCGGACGCGCCGAACCGTGTGCTCTCGTTCAGCGGATATGGTTTGGGCGCTCGCGCGGTCTCAGGCGTCGACGGTGCGGATCGGCACGCCGCGCACGCCGACCTCGGCCCGGAACAGCGCGCCGGCGACCGGCTCCTCGTGTGGCTGGAGACCCTCGCGCGACGTGGTGACGTAGAGCGTCGTGCCGTCCGGGCCGCCGAGCGCGCACGAGGTGACCTGCTGGGCGCCCACCTCCACGATCTCGCTCAGGACGCCGGCGGCATCGTAGCGGCGCACGGCCGCGCCGCCGTACAGAGCCGTCCAGACGCCGTCCTCGGCGTCTACGCACAGGCCGTCGGGGTGACCGGCGTCGTCGGGAACGGCGACGAGCGGTCGCCGATCCCGCAGCTCCCCGTCGACCACGTCGAACACGTCGATCCGGCCCGTCTCCGTGTCCGTGAAGTAGGCGCGGCTGCCGTCCGCGGTGAATCCGAGACCGTTGGACACCGTCAGGTCTCCGAACAGGCGCTCCGTCGTGCGATCCGCGTTCAGCCGCCACATGGCGGCGACGCCCGGCGACTGGTCGTACGCCATCTGGCCGGCGAGCAGCCGTCCGCGGGGATCCACGCCGCCCTCGTTGAAGCGCACCGGCCCGTCCCACAGGTCGGGGGTCTCCCACTCGCGGCGATCGTCGGCGTCGTACGCGGCGAACGCGCGCTCAGTGGCCACGACGAAGCCACCCGACGTGCGCGGACGCAGCAGCGCGGCGACGGGCGAGTCGACGTGGAGGCGCCGCACGGCGCCGCTCGCCTCATCCAGCGACATCACGTCGCCCGCGAGCATGTCCACGAAGCGCAGTCCGCCCCATCCCTCGTGCCACACGGCGCCCTCGCCGTGGTACGTCACGGAGTCGGTGATCTGGTCTGCGCGGGGCATGGTCCTCCTGTCGTGCGGGTGGGGCTCCTGCCGAAGACGCTAGCCGCAAGTCGGCCGCCGCGCGCATACGGCGAAGGGCCGGCGGGAGTCATCCCACCGGCCCTTCACGGCGCGTGACCGCGTGAGCGGCCCGAGGGGATTAGACGTTGACGATCAGCGAGTCCGCGATCGGGCGGCGGGTGCGCGGGGCGATCTCGCGCTCGCGCAGCGCCTCGGGAAGCGCCTCGAGGTCGCCGAACTCGCCGAGCGCCGTCACGGTGAACGGACGCTCGTTCTGCGCCAGGCTGAAGTGCGCGGCGATCGCGGCGGGGTCGAAGCCGGTCATCTGGTGCACGACGAGGCCGTCGTGGTGCGCCTGCACCGACAGGTGAGCGACGGCCTGGCCCAGGTCGTACAGGGCCGTCGGGATCTCGCGCCCCTCGTCGTCGTGCGTCACGGCGACGGCGACGAGCAGCACGGCGGCGGCGGGGGCCCACGCCTGGTTGAAGCCCATCAGCGTCTCGGCGATCGCGGTGTGCTCCGCGGTGCCGCGGCGCGCGACGATGAACTTCCACGGCTGGATGTTGTTCGCCGACGGCGTCCAGCGGGCCGCCTCGAGCGCGCTCGAGAGCTTCTGCTCGTCGATGGGAGCGGTCGCGTCGTAGGCGCGGGGGCTCCAGCGTCCGGCGAGGACGTCGAGGACGGGGTGGTCGGTGACTGCGGTGCGATCGAACGTGGCAGCGCCCATGCGGGTTCTCCTTGTTGCTGGGATGGAGGTCATGGGCGCCGTTGCCCTCGGGGGTGTGCAACCGCCGAGCGCCGGATTGTATTCCGGTGAATCGAACTGATGGCGGAGACGACGAAGGCGCGCGCCCCCGTGAGAGGTGCGCGCGCCTTCGATCCCGCGCGTGATCAGCCCTTCAGGGCCTCCGAGAGCTTGACCCGGGCGCCCATCCGCAGCAGCGAGTTCTCGTAGATCTTCGCACCGAGCGCGATCACCACGAGGCAGGTCGCGAGCATGATCGCGAGCGATACCAGCGGCTCCCACCACATCGCGTCGCCGAAGAACAGCCGGATCGGCATGGCCACGGGAGCCGAGAAGGGCACGTACGACATGATCGCCATCGCGACGGGGTTCTCGCCGAGGAACAGCACGAGGAAGTACGGGATCATCGTCAGCCACATCACGGGCGTGAGCGTCGGTCCCGAGTCCTCCTGCCGCGAGACGAGCGATCCGGCCGCCGCGAACATCGCCGCCAGCAGCAGGAACCCGAACAGGAAGAACACCGCGAACCACACGATCGGCGTGCCGAGGCCCTGCAGCACGTCCGTCTGGCCGGTGACCACGAGACCGATCACGGCGACCGTGATCAGCAGCAGGATCTGCCCGATCGCGAGGATGGCGTTGCCGAGCACCTTGCCCGCCAGCAGCACGCGTGCGGGGATCGCCGAGATCAGGATCTCGATCACGCGCGTCTGCTTCTCCTCGATCACGCTCATCGTGATGGGGGAGCCGAACGTGATCGCGGCGCCCATGAAGACGACGCCGAAGATGATGCCCAGGATGTAGCGCATCGGTCCTTCGTCATCGGCTTCAGGATCGAGCAGCTCGATCGTCGGCGCCACCGACAGGAGCGACACGAGCGCATCCGGCGCCTCCTGCTCGGCGATGATCAGGACGCCGGTGGGCGAGGCCGGGTCCGCCAGCAGGGCGGCCTCGACCGTGCCGTCGGACACGAGCGCCTCCGCCTCGGAGCGATCCGCGATCGGGGTGACCTCGAGCCCGTCCGCGTCGGGGAGCTCGGCCGCGACGTCCGATGTGGCGGCGATCTGCGTCGTGCCCGCCGAGCCGGCCTGGAAGCCCATCCACAGCACGCCGGCGAGGGCGAGCAGCAGCAGGATGGCTGTGGAGATGAGGAACGACCGGCTGCGGAGCTTGCCGCCGATCTCGCGCTCGGCGACGAGCCAGACGCCCTGGGGGGCCGAGAGCGTCGCCTCGGGGCGCTGGCGCGTGGGCGCCGGAGCGGGCGCTGTCGTGGTGCTCACTGGATGACCTCCTTGAAGATCTGCGCGAGCGACGGACGCTGCGGCGCGAACGCCGCGACCTCTCCGCGCTCGAGGGCGCCGCGCAGCACGCGCTGCGCGACCTGGTCGTCGGCGGCGTCGAACACCGCGTAGCCGCCGTCGAACTGCACGACGTCCACGCCGGCCTCGTCGCGCAGCCACCCGGCGTCCGCGGACGAGATCAGCTCGAACCGGCGCGACGCGTGGTGCGCGCGCAGCTCGTCGCGTGATCCGTTCGCGCGGATGGTGCCGCCCGCGATGATGACGAGGTCGTCGCACAGGCGCTCGACCACGTCCAGCTGGTGCGACGAGAACAGCACCGAGACGCCTGCCGCGGCGCGCGCCTGCAGCACGCCCGCGACGACGTCGACCGCGAGCGGGTCGAGTCCGGAGAACGGCTCGTCGAGGATCAGCACCTCGGGGTCGTGCACGAGTGCCGCCGCGATCTGCGCGCGCTGCTGGTTGCCGAGGGACAGGGCCTCGATGTTGTCGTTCAGCCGCTCCCCCAGACCGAGCTGCTCGAGCAGTGCGGTCGCGCGGGTCGTGGCGGTCTCCTTCGAGATGCCGTGGAGGCGTGCGAGGTACACGATGTGCTCGAGGACGCGCATCTTCGGGTAGAGGCCTCGTTCCTCGGGCATGTACCCGAAGCCGCGGCGGTCGGCGGCGTCCAGGCGCGCGCCGTTCAGCGTGACCTCTCCCCCGTCGAGTGACAGCAGGCCCAGCACGATCCGCATCGTCGTGGTCTTGCCGGCGCCGTTCCCGCCGACGAAGCCGGTGAGCCGGCCGGGTGCGACGTCGAACGACACGTCGTCGAGCACCCGCCTCTCGCCATAGCTCTTCGTGATCCCGCTCAAGGTCAGCATCCGCGATCCCTTTCGTCCATGCATCCCACGCTAGGGATCCGGGTCTCGTCCCGACTCCCCCGTCGGGTGGATCTTCGCCCTCCCCCGTGCGGCGGATGCCGAGGAGGGCCCGCGACGGTGTGGGTCCGCGCCTTCTGGGGCGGGTCAGGTGGGGCCACGACCAAGCGGGTGAGGCCGCGAGCGGGCCTCAGGTGAGGCCGTGGCGATGCGCGTAGACGACCGCCGCCACCCGGTCGCGCGCGCCGAGCTTCTGCAGGACGTTGGAGACGTGCGTCTTCACGGTCGCCTCGCCGATGAACAGGCGCTCGGCGATCTCGGCGTTGCTGAGCGCGTCGGCGAGCAGACGGAGCACCTCGCGCTCGCGTTCGGTCAGGCCGGGATCCGGCGCCTGCCGCGCGGCGGTCGTGCGCGCATGGCGCTCGATCACGCGGCGCGTCACCTCGGGTGCCAGCAGCGCGTCGCCCGCGGCCGCGACGCGGACCGCGGCGACGAGCTCTTCCGGGCCCGCGTTCTTCAGCAGGAACCCGCTCGCGCCCGCGTCCAGGGCGGCGAACAGGTAGTCGTCGCGGTCGAAGGTCGTGACGATCACGACCTTCGGGGCGTCGTCGTGCTCGAGGATCCGCGCGGTCGCCTCGATCCCGTCCATGCCGGGCATCTGGACGTCCATCAGGATCACGTCGGGCGACAGCTCGCGCGCGACCGCGACGGCCTCGGCACCCGTGGCGGCCTCACCGACGACCTCGACGCCCGAGGCCTGCAGGATGGTCCGGAATCCCATGCGCATCGTGGCATGGTCGTCCACGAGGAGCACGCGCGGGTTCATACGGCGCCTCTCGCGTTGACCGGCACCCGGACGCGGACAAGGTAGCCGCCGCGCTCGCGGGGACCGAACTCGACGGACCCGCCGGAAGCGATCGCGCGTTCCCGCATGCCGAGCTGGCCCAGACCGGGGCGGGCGACGGGGCTCGTGCGGCCGGTGTTCGTGACCTCCAGCTCCACGGCGTCGGAGTCGTAACGCAGGCGCATGTCGGCCGTGACGTCGGGGCCCGCATGACGACGGGCGTTCGTCAGCGCCTCCTGCGCGACGCGATACAGGTTCACGTGCACGGTCTCGGGCACGTCGATCGGCTCGCCCACGACCGTGAAGGTCGTCGGCGTGCCCGCCGCGGTCATCTCGTGCGCGAGTTGCGCCAGGCCGGTCAGGCGCAGCGTCGAGGCCTGCTCGTCCCCCGCTTCCGGCGCACGCAGCGTGTCGAGCAGCAGGTGCAGCTCGTCGATCGCACCGCGTGCCGACTGCTCCACCGCCGTGAGTATTCCCCGTGCGGCATCCGGATCGGTGTCGAGCACTGTGCGTGCCGCGCCCGCCTGGACGCCCATCGCCGAGACGTGGTGCGCGACGACGTCGTGCAGCTCGCGCGCGATGCGCACGCGGTCGAGCATCACGGCCTGGGCGGCCGACATCTCGCGCTCCTCCTCGAGCTCGCGCGTGCGTCGGCGGAGGGCGTCGCGATCGCGCGCCGCGGCGTAGGCGCGGTCACCGAGGTAATACGCACCGCCGAAGTAGGCCACGTTGATGAGCCACAGGATGAGCATGTACGCGACGTAGGGCGAGAAGGCGCCCGCGGTGTCGGGCATGTTCTCGTTCGGGTTCATCGCTCCGAGGTAGGTCGACACCAGCATCCAGACGAACATCGCGAGGATGATCAGCCAGCGTGCCCATGCGGCGCGACGCCGGTCGTCCATCCAGGCGCCCACCGTGTAGAACGCGACGAACATCGTCACCTGGCTGACGTACAGCTCCGCGAGCTCGAGTGACGTCCCGGCGAAATACGCGGCCGCGATCGTCACGGCGACCGCGACGGGGAACCGGCGGCGCACCGCGAGGGGCAGCGTGGTCAGGGCCGCGAACAGCAGCGGCCATGCCCCCGCGTCGTCACGGAAGCTGAACAGCTGCGACAGGGCCGAGAGCGTCACACTGAGGACGGCCGCCACGAAGAGCGCGCCGGCGAGCACGACGTCGGCCCGCAGGTCGCGGCGAGTCGGCCGCGTGCGCGGCGCGACCTGGGGTGCCGTCGTGAGCCCGCCGGTGCCGCTTGGTTCACGCGTGAGAAGCGCCATCCTCCCACGGTACGGATTCCGCGACGCGGGGTCCTCCCCCGCGCGACGGACATCCGCGTCCGGGATGGCTTGACAGTGTTGCTTGTTTTTTGCAAGCATGAGCTCGCCGACGGGCGATATCGAACCGGCGTCGCCCATCCCACCCCGTGCGAGCTCGCGCACCCCGCAAAGAAGCAGGAGAAGGTCATGCCCACCAACGTCTTCGTCAATCTCCCCACCGCCGACCTGCCGAAGGCCAAGGAGTTCTACGCCGCGCTCGGCGCCGAGATCGTGCCCGAGTTCACGGACGACAACGCGGCCTGCGTGAAGTGGGACGACAACGTCTTCTTCATGGTGCTGACCAGGGAGTACTTCGGCACCTTCACCGACAGGACCGTTGTCGACCCTGCCGGAGCGGCGCAGGTCATCACGGCTCTCAGCCGCGATTCGCGCGAGGACGTCGACGCCATCCGTCAGCGGGTGCTGGACGCGGGCGGCTCCGAGCACAAGGACCCGCAGGACTACGGCTTCATGTACTCCGTGAGCCTTGCCGACCCGGACGGCAACATCATCGAGTTCCTCTGGATGGACCCGGTCGCGGCGGAGAAGGGCCCCGAGGCGTTCATGGCCGAGTCGACGGGAGCCTGACCCGTTGGCGACACGCAGCTACGGGCAGTACTGCGGCGTGACGACGGCGGTAGAGCTGGTCGCGGAACGGTGGGCGCTGCTCATCGTCCGCGACCTGCTCGTCGGGCCGCGGCGCTACACGGACCTGAAGCAGGGACTGCCCCGGATCCCCACCAACATCCTCAGCACGCGCTTGAAGGAGCTGCAGGACGGCGGCGTCGTCCGCCGCGTGCCGATCCCGCGATGCGGGCTGGTGTACGAGCTCACGCCCTATGGGCGCGAACTCGAACCGATCGTGCTCGCGCTGGGGCGATGGGGGTTCCAGAGGATGGGCGACCCCGCGGAGGGCGACGTGGTCTCTCCCGATTCGCTCACCATGGCGCTGCGGACGGCGTTCCGGCCTGCCGCGACCGTCGACATGCCGACGACGACCTACGAGCTCGGTGTGGGGCCCGTGACCCTCGGGGCCCGCGTCGCCGGAGGAGCGCTGGAGGTCTGGCAGATCGCTCCCGCCGCGCCGCCCGTCGGCGGCACGCTGCCCGACCTGCAGCCGGACATCCGGATCGCCGCCGGCCCCGCCATCCGGCGCGTCATCTCCGGGGAGCTGACGCCGTCCGACGCGATCGAGCAGGGGCACGTGGTCGTCGTCGACGGGGATCCGGCGCTCCTGGAGCGCTTCGCCGCGACGTTCCACATCGATCCCGGCGTCGCCGCCTGAGGCGCGTCAGCCGAAGATCATCGGGACGTCGTCGTCCTCGTCCGCGCCCGGGAAGTCGAGGTCGACGACGACGGGGACGTGGTCGCTGGGGGCGTCGCCCTTGCGCTCATCCCGGTGGATCGCGGCGCCCGTCACGGCGTCGGCCAGAGCGCGGGAGCCGAGGATGAAGTCGATCCGCAGGCCCTGATTGCGCGGGAACTTGAGAGCCTTGTAATCCCAGTACGTGTAGCCCTCGGGCACGAGCGGGCGCACGACATCGACCACGCCGGCCGACTCCAGGGCCGCGAACGCCTCGCGCTCGGCGGGGGAGACGTGCGTCGTGGCGCCCTCCACGACCTGCGGGTCGCCGTTGTCGGCGTCCGTCGGGGCGATGTTGAAGTCGCCGACCAGCGCGAGGGGCAGGTCGGGATGCGCCGCGAGGGTCTGCCGGGTGTGCTCCTCGAGGGCCTTCAGCCAGTGCAGCTTGTAGACGTAGTGCGGGTCGAGCAGCGAGCGTCCGTTCGGCACGTACAGGCTCCACACCTGCACGCCGCCGACGGTCGCGCCGATCGCGCGAGCCTCCTGCGGCGCATCCGGACCGTCGTGGTCCTTCAGGAAGCCGGGCATGCCGGTGAAGGCATACTCCACGTCCTCGATGGGCTCGCGGCTCGCGATCGCGACGCCGTTCCACTGATTCAG
>NZ_JAPSJA010000180.1 GCF_031178525.1 Microbacterium sp. | reverse complement strand
GCGCGGCGATCCCGGCCGATCTGCAGACGCCGTACGACGTCCGGGAGATCATCGCGCGCCTTGTCGACGGCAGCGCCTTCCACGAGTTCAAGGCCGGGTTCGGCACGACGCTCGTGACGGGCTTCGCCCGCCTCCACGGCCATCCGGTCGGCATCGTCGCCAACAACGGCGTGCTCTTCTCCGAGAGCGCCCAGAAGGGCGCGCACTTCATCGAGCTGTGCGACCAGCGCGGCGTGCCGCTGGTGTTCCTGCAGAACATCGCTGGCTTCATGGTGGGCGCCGAGTACGAGCGCGGCGGCATCGCCAAGCACGGCGCCAAGATGGTGACGGCCGTGTCCTGCGCGCGGGTCCCGAAGCTCACGGTGGTGGTGGGCGGCTCGTTCGGGGCGGGCACCTACTCGATGTGCGGCCGCGCGTACGACCCGCGCTTCCTCTGGCTCTGGCCGAACGCGCGCGTGTCCGTGATGGGCGGCCCGCAGGCCGCGAGCGTCCTGTCGACCGTCAAGCGCGAGCAGATCGAGGCCGAAGGCGGACAGTGGACGCAGGACGCGCAGGCAGCGTTCGAGGCGCCCATCCGCGAGCGGTACGAGCGGCAGGGATCGCCGTACTACTCGACCGCGCGCCTGTGGGACGACGGCGTCATCGCCCCCGCCGACACCCGCCGCGTGCTGGGACTGGCGCTGGACGTCGCCGGGCAGGCGCCGCTGCCCGACATCCGCTACGGCGTGTTCCGGATGTGATGACGATGTTCGACAGGGTCCTGATCGCCAATCGCGGGGAGATCGCGCTGCGCATCATCCGCACGCTCGACCGGATGGGCATCGCCTCCGTCGCGGTCTTCTCCGACGCCGACGCGGACGCGCCGCATGTTTCCGCCGCGACGACCGCCCTTCGCATCGGGCCGGCCGATGCGCGCCGCTCGTACCTCGACGGCGAGGCCGTGATCGCGGCGGCGCTCGCCGCGGGGGCGGAGGCTGTCCATCCCGGCTACGGATTCCTGTCGGAGAACGCCGCCTTCGCCGGCGCGTGCGCGGCCGCGGGGCTCGTCTTCATCGGACCGCCGGCATCGGCGATCGAGACGATGGGGGACAAGATCCGCGCGCGCGCAGCGGTGGAGGCGCGCGGCGTCGCCACCGTGCCCGGGATCGCCCGCCCGGGACTCGATGACGCGGCGCTCATCGCGGGTGCGGCGGATGTCGGCTACCCCGTGCTGATCAAGCCGTCCGCGGGCGGCGGCGGCAAGGGCATGCACCGCGTCGACCGACCCGGCGACCTCGCGGCCGCGCTCGCGCAGGCGCGGCGCGAGGCCGCCGCGGCGTTCGGCGACGACACGCTGTTCGTCGAGCGGTTCGTCGCGGAGCCCCGGCACATCGAGGTGCAGGTGCTCGCCGACACACACGGTGAGGTCATCCATCTGGGCGAGCGCGAGTGCTCGCTGCAGCGGCGCCACCAGAAGGTCGTGGAGGAGGCCCCGAGCCCCCTGCTGACTCCGGTGCAGCGCGCGGCGATCGGTCGGGCGGCATGCGAGACGGCGCGGGCCGTGGGGTACACGGGTGCCGGCACCGTGGAGTTCATCGTGTCGGGATCGCGCCCGGATGAGCCGTTCTTCATGGAGATGAACACGCGGCTGCAGGTCGAGCACCCCGTGACCGAGCTCGTCACGGGCGTCGACCTCGTCGAGCAGCAGCTGCGGGTCGCGGCGGGCGAGCGTCTGGCGCTCGGGCAGGACGATGTCCGCCTCGACGGGCATGCGATCGAGGCGCGCATCTACGCGGAGGACCCCGCAGCGGGCTTCCTGCCGACGGGAGGGCGCCTGATCGCGGTGCGGTGGCCGCACGACGTGCGGATCGACGCCGGCGTCGAGGCCGGCACGGTGGTGGGTTCCCACTACGACCCGATGCTCGCCAAGGTGGTGGCGCACGCCGCCACGCGAGACGAGGCCGTGACGGCGCTGCGCCGCGCGCTCGCCGACACGCATCTGCCCGGCGTCCTGACGAACGTCGCGTTCCTGCGGCGCCTCCTGGCCGTGCCCGCGGTCGTAGACGGAGCGCTCGACACGGGACTGGTGGACCGCGAGGCGCCAGGGCTCGCCGTCTTTCCCACGCCCGACGCGGCGTTCGCGGCCTGTGCGCTGCACGACCTGCCCGCCACGACGGGGGCGTGGCGGGCCGACGGGTGGCGCATGTCCGGCGCGCGCGGCGCCGTGCTGCGATACACCGACCCGGATGCAGAACCGGTCGAGGCCGGAGGTGACGTCGCGACCGTCAGGCTGCACGCGGACGGCCTGACGGCGACCGTCGAGCGCGGCGGGGACCCGCGGATCATCCGCCTTCCCGACCTGGCCGGGATCGAGGTGCTCGCGGAGGCCGAGGGCGGCGCCCTGTGGGTTCTCGGGCCGGACGGCGACCACCGCATCGCGCGTCGCACGGCGGCGCGCCGGGAGCGCCGCTCGGCGGACCCCGGACTCGTCTCGCCCATGCCGGGCACGGTCGTCGCAGTGCACGCCGACGACGGCGCGGAGGTCGAGGAGGGCGCGGCCGTGGTGAGCGTCGAGGCCATGAAGATGGAGCACGTGCTGCGGGCTCCCGCCGCGGGCCTGGTGCGCATCGCCGTCGCGGTGGGAGAGGGCGTCTCGCGCGGGCAGCAGCTCGCCACCGTCGCGGCACGGGGGGAGGACGCATGACCGAGGAGCGCCGCATCCGGCAGCGCGGGCTGTGGTTCGACGAGTTCGAGACGGGCGTCGTCTACGAGCACCGGCCCGGGCGCACGATCACCGAGGCCGACGACGTGCTGTTCACCACCATGACGATGAACTCGCAGGCGCTGCACCTCGACGCGCACTGGGCGGCCCAGACGGAGTTCGGCGAGCGCCTCGTGAACTCGATGCTCACGCTCGCGACGATCGTCGGGATGTCGACGGGGCAGCTCACGAACGGCACGATCGTCGCGAACCTCGGGTTCTCGCTCGTCGAGTTCCCCGCGCCGATGCGCCACGGCGACACGCTGTACGGCGAGACGCGGGTCGCCGAGACGCGCGCTTCCCGCTCGCGACCGGGGCAGGGCGTCGTGACGCTCGAGCACGTCGGCTGCAACCAGGACGGCGTCGTGGTCGCGCGGGCGGTCCGCGCCGTGCTCATGCAGGGCAACCCGGAACGCGGCGCATCGAGCGAGCGGAGCGGGTCCTCATGACGCTCGGCATGGGGCCCGCGATCCTGTTCTGTCCCGGCGACCGGCCGGATCGGTTCGGGAAGGCCGCCGAGCGGGCGGACGGCGTCGTGCTCGATCTCGAGGACGCCGTCGGACCCGAGGCCAAGCGGTCGGCACGCGAGGCGGTCGCGCGGGCACAGCTCGACCCCGCCCGCACGGTCGTGCGCGTGAACGACGCCCGCTCCGGCCTGCTCGCCGACGACCTCGCGGCCGTGCGGCGCTCGCCCTACCGCGTCGTGATGCTCGCGAAGACCGAGGCCCCCGCCGACGTCGACGCGGTGGGCGACCTGGACGTCATCGCGCTGTGCGAGACCGCACGAGGCGTCCTGAACGCCGCGGCCATCGCCGCCCATCCCCGCGTCGTGGCGCTGATGTGGGGAGCGGAAGACCTGGTGGCGTCGCTGGGCGGCACGTCCAGTCGTGACGCGACGGGCGGATACCGCGCCGTCGCGCTCCACGCGCGCTCGACCGTGCTGCTCGCCGCGGGAGCGACCGGGAAGACGGCCATCGACGCCGTGCACCTCGACATCGCCGATCTCGATGGCTGTCGCGCCGAGGCGGAGGACGCGGCGGCGAGCGGTTTCGCGGCGAAGGCCGCCATCCATCCGTCGCACGTCGCACCCATCCGGGACGCGTTCGCGCCGTCCGCCGGCGAACTCGCGTGGGCGCGCGGCGTCCTCGACGCCGCCCGCCTCGCCGGGTCGGAGGGCCGCGGCGTCTTCCGGTTCGACGGTCGCATGGTCGACGAGCCGGTCCTCAGACACGCGCGCGGCATCCTCGCGCGCGACCGCAGCGGAGCCACGAGCCCCGCACCGTGAAAGGAGAGACGACGATGTCGATCATCACGCCCACCCGCACACCGGCTCCCGGCACCGAGATGCTCGAGCCGGAGCTGCAGGAGCTCGCGCACCGCGTGCGCGAGTTCGCGGACGAGGTCGTCGCGCCGGCCGCCTACCAGTACGACACCGAACGCCGCCTGCCTCTCGAGATCATTCACGAGATGGGCCGGATGGGCCTGTTCGGACTGCCGCTGCCCGAGGAATACGACGGGCAGGGCAAGACCTACCTTCACCTGTGCATCGCGGTCGAGCAGCTCGCGCGCGTGGACCAGTCGATCGCCGTCACGCTCGAGGCGGGACTGGGACTCGGCGCGATGCCGATCCACCGCTTCGGCACGGAGCAGCAGCGCCGCGAGTACCTGCCGCCTCTCGCGCGCGGCGAGAACCTGGCGGCGTTCGGCCTGACGGAGGCGGAGGCGGGCTCGGATGCCGGCGCGACGAGGACGACGGCGACGCTGCACGACGGCTGGTGGACGATCGACGGGACCAAGCAGTACATCACCAACTCCGGCACGCCCATCACGAGCGTGGTGACCGTGACGGCCGTGACGGGGCAGCGGCAGGGCGCGCACGGCGCGGTCCGCCCCGAGCTCTCCTCGATCATCGTCCCCGTGCCGACGCCCGGCTTCACGGCACTGCCGTCGTACGACAAGGTCGGCTGGCACACGTCGGACACGCATCCGCTGGTCTTCGACGGTGTGCGCGTGCCCGAGGAGAACCTGCTCGGGGAGCGCGGCCGAGGCTTCGCGAACTTCCTCTCGATCCTCGACGAGGGGCGCGTCGCGTTCGCCGCGCTGTGCGTCGGCGCCGCGCAGGGGTGCCTCGAGCAGGCGGTGCTGCATGCGAAGAAGCGCGTGGTGTTCGGGA
>NZ_JAPSJA010000023.1:14080-18619 GCF_031178525.1 Microbacterium sp. | reverse complement strand
CGTCGACGGGGAGCTGTTCTTCGCCTCGTCGAACGACCTGACGACGCAGTTCGACTATGTCGCCGACCCGCAGCGGGTCGTGATCGACATGTCCCGCTCGCACGTGTGGGACGCGTCTTCGGTCGCGGCGCTCGACGCCATCGTGACGAAGTACGAGCGGCACGGCGCCGAGGTCGAGATCGTGGGGATGAACGATGCCGCCAGCGACTTCCACGGCCGGCTGTCGGGCGGGCTCGGAGCGGGGCACTGAGCCCCCCTTGCAGGATACATAGACTGCCATCTATGCTTTTGGGGTGACCATGCCCACCGTCCTGTTCGTCTGCGTCCACAACGCCGGACGCTCTCAGATGGCCGCCGGTTACCTCGAGGCCCTCGCGGGCGACCGCGTCGAGGTGCTCTCGGCGGGATCCGAGCCGAAGGACCGGATCAACCCGGTCGCCGCCGAGGCGATGGCGGAGGAGGGCATCGACATCACCGGCCGCGCGCCGAAGATCCTCACGGTCGACGCGGTGCGCGAATCGGACGTGGTGATCACGATGGGCTGCGGCGACGCGTGTCCGATCTTCCCCGGGAAGCGCTACGAGGACTGGCAGCTCGACGACCCGGCAGGCCAGGGCATCGAGGCCGTGCGCGTCATCCGCGACGACATCCGATCCCGCGTCGAGGCGCTGATCGCCGAGATCGCGCCGACGCCATCAGCCACCTGACCGGCAACTGACCCGAGCGCCCCGTTGCGCCCCTTCACCGCCCCCGCGTGACAACCGTTTCCGAGCGGTCCGCCTCCCCTCCCCCCCGGATGCGGACCCCGCTCTCGTCACGCGGGGGTTCTCTCCTTAGGAGACGCAGGTTTCCTCGGCCGCGCACCCGGTGGGCTCAAGCCGCGGGCGAGGGTTCACCGGCACCCGCTACGATCGCGTGCCCGACGAGCCGTGGGAGGACCCCGATGCACACGACGCCCGAGCCCTGGCAGGGGACGCGTCTCGCGGCGTTGTCGGTCGGCCAGGTGATCAGCTGGGGCGTCCTGTTCTACGCGATGATCGTCGCCGCGCCGGCGGTGGCGAGCGACACCGCGTGGCCGCTGACCGTCGTGACGGGCCTGTTCTCGGTCGGCCTCATAGCCTCCGCTCTCGTCGGCGTGCCCGTCGGGCGTCGACTTGACAGACAGGGCCCGCGCGGCATCATGACGCTCGGCAGCGCGATGGGATCGGCGGGGCTCGTGATCGTCGCTCTCGCGCCGGACCCCCTGTGGTTCGGTATCGGATGGGTCGTCGCCGGCTGCGCGCAGAGCGCCGTGCTGTACCAGGCAGCGTTCACCGTACTGGCGCGCCGATACCACGCGCGCCGACGCGGCGCGATGACGGTGCTGACGCTCGCGGGAGGTCTCGCGTCGACGGTGTTCGCACCGATCGTTGCCGCGCTGCTCACGGTGACCGACTGGCGCACCACGTTCCTGATCCTGGCGGGCACGCTTGCCGTCACGACGATCCCGCTCCACTGGTTCACACTCGAGCCCCGGTGGCAGCCGATGCCCCCGGCAGCGGCGCGCGAGCCCGACCACAGCGTGGCGGCCTTGCTGCGCACACACCGCTTCTGGGCACTGACGTTGGCGACCATGCTCGTCGCCGCCTCGCTGTACATGGTGACTCTCGCGTTGATCCCGCTGTTCCTGGAGAAGGGTCTCGACTACACCCTGTCGGCGTGGGCGCTCGGACTGCTGGGTGCGGGGCAGGTGATCGGCCGCCTGATCTACGTCGCGATCCCGCACGCGGCGGCGGCGTGGCTGCCGCTCGTGGTGACGGCGGCGCTGTCGGCCATCACGCTGGCGCTGCTGGCGGTGATTCCGGGACCGGCATGGCTGTTGATCGCGGTCGCGATCGGGGCGGGAGCTATACGGGGTGCGCAGACGCTGGTGCAGGCCTCCTCTGTCGCCGAGCGCTGGGGCACGCGCAGCTACGGGGCGATCAACGGCGTGTTCGCCGCGCCCATCACGATCGTCTCGGCGCTCGGCCCGGTGCTGGGGCCCGTCGCCGCAGACGCGACCGGTGGCTACACGGCGATGGCGCTCCTCGCCGCGGCGGTCGCCCTGGTGGCCGCAGCGATCGCCCGACTTTCCTGAGTGCGACCCCGCCGAGGGATCTGCTCGGCGAGGAGCGCAAAACAGGCGGATCGCCGCACATTCAGCAAAGATCCGCCGATCTTTCGCGCAGATCGGGCGGTAAACATCCCCGCGGCACGCCGATCCTGGTCATGACCCCGCCGATCGGCCCGGAGTGATGATGACCACGAACCTCGCCGTCGAGGCGCCCGCAGGCTCCCCGACCGTCGCCGATTCCGCGCCCACGACGGAGAGCGCGGGGCACGCGATCGTCCGCACCCTCGAGGAGCACGGCATCCCCCGCGCGTACGTCGTGCCGGGTGAGAGCTACCTCGAGGTGCTCGACGGCCTGCACGCTTCCACGATCGAGACGATCGTGTGCCGTCAGGAGGGCGGCGCGGCGTACATGGCCGAGGCGGAGGGGAAGCTGTCGGACCTGCCGGGCGTCGTCATGGTGACCCGCGGCCCGGGGGCCGCGAACGCGCTCGTCGGGCTGCACACCGCATGGCAGGACTCGACGCCGCTCGTGCTGTTCGTGGGACTCATCCCCATGGACCACCGCGGTCGCGAGGCGTTCCAGGAGTTCGACATCCACGGCTGGTTCGACAAGGGCGCCAAGCGCGTGCTCGTGCTCGACTCGGCCGAGCGCGCGGCCGAGACGGTCGCCGAGGCGATCTTCGCCGCCCGCTCCGGACGTCCGGGTCCCGTCGTGGTGGGCCTTCCCGAGGACGTCATCCGCCGGCAGGTGCCCGTGACGGTGCATCCGCCGATCCCGGTCGCCGAGGGCGGCATCGCGGGATCCGACGCCCGCGCGCTGGGCGAGGCGCTGCGCGGCAGTCGGAAGCCGCTGTTCGTGACGGGCGGCAGCGACTGGACGCCCGTCGCCTCCGCACAGCTGACCGCGTGGCTGGAGGAGCACGGCATCGCCGCCGCCGCGGAGTGGCGCACGGAGGGCGTGGTCGGCTTCGACTCCCCGAGCTACGTCGGCCCGATCGGCTACGGCCGCCCCAAGCCCACCTACGACCTGTTCGAGGAGACCGACCTGCTGGTCTTCGTCGGCACCCTCCCCGGCGATGTGCTGACGAGCAGCTACACGGCACGCCAGGGCTGGCAGGCGCGCAACTTCCTCGTGTCGATGGATCCGTCGCTGCGCGGCCGCTCGGGCGCGGTGTCGCATCAGATCGTCGCGAAGCCGTGCGCGTTCGTCCGGGATCTCGTCGCGCTGCACGTCGAGACGGATCCCGCGTGGGCCGAGTGGACCGCTCGGATGCGCGGCCAACAGGAGGCGTTCGCGGCGCTTCCCGAGGCCCGCGCCGACGCCGAGGAGCCCGCGCGCATGGACACGCTCATGGCGCACCTCGTGCCGCTGCTGCGCGAGGACGCGCTCGTCACGCTGGGCGCGGGCGAGCACACAAACTGGGCGCACCGCTACTTCCCTGTACGGCAGTACCCCGCCATGGTGAGCGCGGGAAACGGCTCCATGGGGTACTCGATCCCGTCCGCCGTCGCCGCGTCGCTGCGGTTCCCGGAGCGACAGATCGTCACGATCGCGGGGGACGGCGAGTTCCTCATGAACGGTCAGGAGCTCGCGACCGCACGCCAGTACGGCGCCGCTCCCCTGGTCGTCGTGATGGACAACCAGGAGTACGGCACCATCCGCACGCACCAGGAGCGCCACCACCCCGGCCGCATCTCGGGCACGCAGCTCGTGAACCCGGACTTCGCCGGCATGGCGACCGCGTTCGGCGGGTTCGGCATCCGCGTCGAGCGGGACGCCGACGTGGCGGAGGCCGTCGGGGCTGCGCTCGCGGCCCAGCGCGACGGCCGCTTCTCGCTCATCCACCTGATCGTCGGGCAGCGCGCGCAGGCGTACTGACCGTCACCCCCATCGCATCGACGACCGAAGGAGCACATCATGCGAAACGAGATCGACCCCGATGCCCTGCTGCACGACGGGCGTCCCTACTGGTTCGACAAGCACCCCTCGCAGGCCGAAGGCGAGGACCTCTCGGTCTAGAGACCGCCTCGCGCGTTCCCGATGCGCGTTCGTGTCAATCCCCTCGCGCGGGACGACCGACCGCGCGAGGCTGTAGGCACCCCACGGGAGGAGCTATCGATGAACAGCACGCCGAACGACAACGTCGACCCCACACGCGACGAGCGAGGCCCCGAGGACGACCTCGTCAGCGAGGATCCGGACCTGAGCACGGGCGAGGACCCCACGGTGGACGAGGGCCCGGCCGCCGAGGCTCCGGATGAGGACGGCCTCGGGATGGCCGACCCGCCGGTCGCGCCTTCTGGCAGCGACGACGAGCACCCGTCCCAGGCGGAGGGCGACGACCCGGAGAACCCGGACGACGGCTTCGTGAAGGACGCCGACGGCCACCCGTCGCAGGCCGAGGGATGAGACGAGAGAAGGCGGGCCGGCATCACAGCCGGCCCGC
>NZ_JAPSJA010000023.1:0-14070 GCF_031178525.1 Microbacterium sp. | reverse complement strand
GGCGGGGGGGCCGCCCCCCCCGCCGCCCCCCCTTCTCGCTGTCCGCGTCGCGGTCAGCAGTCGTGGTCAGTGCTCGAGCTCACCAGTCGACCGGGGCGCGGAAGGTGGACGCGCGGTCACCCGACGACCAGTCGACGGGAGCCCAGTCGACGGGGGCGACCCAGTCGACTGGGGCGGGCTTGGGGGCGGCGTTGGCGGCGACGCCACCGCCAACCACGAGGAGGGTCGCGGTCGCGAGCGCCGCGCTCGTGATGCGGATCCAACGGAATCTGGTCATGGCACGTCCTTCAGCGGGAGGGTCTGACCCTCGGGTAGCCGCCGCGGGCGCGGCCGCATCTGCCCTCACCATACGGGCGCGACGATCCCGTTGTCACCCATCTTTTCCGCAGATCTCCGCAGAAAGTCCCGAGAGGGTCAGAACGGCCAGATCACGGGCACGTACAGCACGGCGACGGCGGTCCAGATGACCGCGAGCGGCAGGCCCAGCCGCCAGTAGTCCCCGAAGCGGTAGCCGCCCGGCTCGAGCACCATCGTGTTGGCCGGGGTCGCGATGGGGGTGAAGAAGGCAGCGGCTCCCGCGACCGTGAGCGACATCAGGAACGGCAGCGGGGAGACGTCGAGCGCGGCGGCGGTGGACAGCGAGATCGGCATCATCACGAGCACTGTCGCGACGTTGCTGATCACCTGACCCAGCGCGATGGTGAGCACGCACAGCGCCAGCAGCACGAGATGCGGGCTCCCGGTGCCCACGACCGAGAGCACCATCTCGGCGACCGCCTCCGCGGCGCCCGTCTTCACGAACGCGGCCGACAGCGGGATCATGCCGGCGATCAGCACGACAGTCGACCAGTGCACGGCGCGGAACGCGTCGCGCATCGGCAGCACGCGCGCCAGCACGACGGCTCCGGCCGCGAGCATCCCCGCCACCACCGCCGGCACGATGCCGCTGACGAGCAGCGCGACCATCAGGATCAGAATGACGACCGCACGCCGGGCGCCACGTCCGAGTGGGATCGCGCGGCGCAGCGACTGCGGCGCGGTCACGGCCACGACGTCCGCCTGCGCGACGAAGCGCTCCAGCGCCTCCCATGCCCCCTGCACGAGCAGGGCGTCGCCCGCGCGGAGCACCCAGCCGTGTGGCACGCGAGCGTCCGTGCCCGCCATCTCGGCGGATCCGGATCCGTCGTGCCCCGCGGAGGAGCGCACCGACACGATCACGAGCTGCTCGCCGAACATCGTCATCCCCGGCTGCACGTGACGGTCGATGTACCTCGAGCGCGGCGGCAGCATGACCTCCACCGCGCCCTCGTCCGCCGTGAACACCGGCCCGGTGCGCAGACCGTAGCTGTCGCGCAGCTGCGTCCGCTGGGCCGCCGGATCGATCAGGCCCTCGAGCGCGTGCGGGTGCCGCTCGGGCAGCAGCCGTCCCCCGAACGCCACGGTGGTCGCGACGGTGAGCACGAGCAGCGGCGCGCCCACGAGCGCGAACTCGAAGAAGCCGAACGGACGCGCTCCCTCCGCAGCGGCGGCATCCGACACGATCACATTGACCGGCGTGCCGGTGAGGGTGAGGAGCGATCCGGCGTGCGCGGCGAACGCGAGCGGGATGAGCAGACGCGAGGGAGCGATACCGGCGCGGGCGGCGACCACGACGACGAGCGGCAGCAGGGCGGCGACCGCGCCGTTGATGCTGATGAACGCCGTGATCACCGCGGCGACGAGCGAGACGACCACGGTGATGCGGCGTCGGCGCGTTCCCGACAGCCGGGTCACCTGCCGCGCGGCCCACGCGGTGACGCCCGTCGCATCCAGCGCGTCGCCCACGATGAACAGCGACGCGATCAGGATCGGCGTCGGGTCGGAGAACCCGGCGAGCGCCTCCGGAAGCTCGAGCACCCCGCTGAGGAACAGCGCCAGCGCCACTCCGCACGCCACGACCGCCAGCGGCACCCGGCCGCTCGCGAACGCCGCGAGCGCGAGCGCCATGATCACGAACGTCGCGACCATCGGGTCCATGCGGCCCACCCTAGCGACGGACGGGCCGGGGCTGAGCAGGGTGAGAGCCCCTGTTCGTCGAGCGAGCGCAGCGAGTCGGGACGGCCCCGGACCTCCCGAGGGCTACAGGTCCCGATACGCCGTGCGGGCGTAGTCGTGGTACGGCGCGGGGGCGACCGTCGCGGCGATGCGCACCTGGCGGTGCGGCTCGACGTTGCTCTTGGCGGAGTTGGGGCCCTCGCCCCACAGCACCTCCACGCGCGCACCGTCGGGCACGTTCACGTCGATCGAGGCGAGCGACAGGTAGAGCTGGTCGTACGCGACATAGCCCGCGTCCGTCGAGACGCCCACGCGACGACCCTCCTGCTGCACGTCGTCGAACTGGTAGAAGCCATAGCGGGCCTTGGGCCACTCCAGGTACTTCGCCGGCGTGCCGGGCTCGAGCTGCGACCGCGTGACCTCCGCCACGTCCGACGCGTCCCAGATCAGGGTGACCTTGCGACGGGCGGGGGACCCGGCGATGCGCTGCAGTGCCTCCTTCCCGATGAACTCGTGATCGAAGTTCACCGAGCGCCCGAGGCCCAGGTCGTACGGCGTGAGCAGGAAGTCCTCGACCGATCCGTGCAGCGAGCCGCCGATGGATCCCGCACGCGCGAGGGGGAGCCACTCGCGGTACTCGGCGAACAGCGGGTCGTCGTCGAAGATCGCCGGGAACGGCGTCGGCACCCAGCCCGACTCGAGCGGCGTGACGGAGTACGCCTTGGAACCGATCCGCTCGATCCCGAACTCTGCGCCCGCCTCGAGCAGCGCCGCACGCACGCTCTCGCCCTCGGCGTACGGGCCGAAGAACTCGAAACCCGGCTGCCCGGCCATGCCGTGACGCAGGCCCTGCACGGTCGTGCCCGCGAACGAGAAGTCGTGGATGTGGAAGAACTTCACCTCCGGCACGGGCCCGCCGAGCAGCTTCTCGAGCACGGCGTGGGCGTGCGGTCCCTGCAGCTCGTAGCGGTAGAACGTCGGGTCGCCCTCGCGCATGTTCGCGTTGCCCTCGAGGCGGTACCGGATGTCCTTGCCGCTGCGCTCGGCGTGGAAGCGCACCCAGTCGATCAGCACGTGGTGGCCGACCAGCGCGACCTTCTCCCCGTGCGCGGTGGCGTGGTTCAGATGGAACAGGATGCCGTCGCCGATCACGTGACCGGACGGAGCCACCGAGATCAGCTGCTTCGCGACGCCGGGGCGGAAGTTCGAGAACGTGTTCACGGCGATCGCGCTCAGCACCTCGGCGATGTCCTCGCCCTCGAGAAAGAGCTGCGTCATGTGGTGCGACTGGTCCATCAGCGCGACCGAGTCGTTCCACGACTTGGACTCGGTGCGCCAGTTGGAGAACTCCGGATGCACGGGGAACGTGAACGCGGGATAGTCCACGTTGCGCAGCAGCTCCACCGGGTCTCCGACGCGGGCGAGGGCCTGGGCGAGGGTCTCTGACATTGACGATCTCCTTCGATCGGATGGGTGCGGCCAGCGTAGGAATGGGGCATGCTGTGCGGAACCCCTGCTTCCGTTCAGAGGAAGTCGACCGACCGACGCGAGGAGGCCGCCCCCAGATGGCCCGTTCCTCCGACGGCACGTCCGCGCTCACTCGCGTGCTGACGGTGCTCGACGCATTCACGGCGGATCATCCGTTCCTCTCGCTCACGCAGATCCAGCGCCGCACGGACATCCCGCTGTCCTCCGTGCACCGGATCGTCGCCGAACTCGTGGGACACGGCCTGATCGAGCCGGTGGCGGGCCGGCGATACCGACTCGGCAACCGCCTGTGGGAGATCGGCAGCAAGACGCCCGGCGCCCTGGGCCTGCGCGAGATCGCCGAGCCGTACCTGCGGCGCCTGCACGACGTGCTCGGCCAGCACGTGCAACTCGCCGTGCGCATCGACACCGATGTCCTGATCATCGAGCGGATCTCCGCCCCGGACGCGGTGATCAACGGCTCCATCGTGGGCGGCAGGATCGCGATCCCCCACTCGTCGAGCGGGCTCGTCTTCCTCGCGTTCGGCGAGACCGGGCTGTTCGACGCGGTGGTCGCGAAGGGGTGGGCGCCGATCACGTCGACGGGCCCGGAGGACGCCGAGGCGCTGGGGGCGGAGGTGGATGCCACGCGCCGCCGCGGATACGCTCGCGCGGACGGCTGGATCCACCCGGCCTCCCGTGGCCTCGCCGCGCCGGTGCGCGGATCGGAGGACGTGGTCGTGGGCGCGCTCGGCGCGGTCATCCCGAACGACGCATCCTCGCCCCGCCGCACCGCCGCGCTGCTGCAGGAGACGGCGCACCGCATGTCGGAGGCGCTGCTGCGCGCGTACCTGCCGGCCGGCCATCCCCGCGCACTGCCGGGCGGCAGCCTCCGCGCGCTCGTGTCGTCCTCGGTCGAGTCGATGCGCTTCCTCGAGCGGCGCGCGCGCGAGCGCTGAGCGTCAGCGCACGTCGTGTCGCCGCCGCAGGAGCCAGGCGACGCCGCTGATCAGCAGGATGAGCACGATGCCGACCGCCGCGGGCAGCAGGATGTTCGGTGCGGGGCCGTCGACCTTCGAGACCGCAGTGCCCTCGTCGGGGAACGTCACCGTGGCGCGCGCCTCGCGGGACAGCGTGCCACTGCGCACTTCGAGCACCGCCGTCCAGGGGCCTTCGGGCAGGTCGCCGCTCAACGGCACGACGAGGTCGCCGGACTTCCCCGGGGCGAGAGTCGTGACCCCTGCGGCATCGAACGGACCTGCCGCGAGACTGCTCGGCCCGTTCTCGAGCCGCAGCACGCCCGACAGATCCAACGCGCGTCCGCCGGTATTGGTCACCGTGGCGATGACGACGGGAGCCTCGTCGCCCTCCCGAGTCGCAGCGATCGTGTCGATCTCGAAGTCGGAAGCCGGTGCCCCACCGGCACCGACGGACAGGTACATGCGCACGCCCACACGGCTGGCCGTCACCACCGCCGTCTCCGAGGTGGCGGCATTTCGCACCTCGGCCCAGATCGCACCGTAGTGCTCCCCTTCGGACGCGTCGTCGGGGATCGTCACGGTCACGAGGGTCTGCACGGCTTCCCCTGGAGCGAGCCGGAGCGCGGGGTCGGCGACCGAGGTCCAGCTGGTCAGGTCGCTCGCGGCGTCACCGTCCCGCCCGACGAAGACCCCCGCGCGGATGTCGGCCGCCCCGGCGTAGACGTGGACCACCTGATCCACGCCGGTGTCGTTCGACACCTCGACGCGGCGCTGGATCGTCGTCCCGGGCGTGAGGTGGTCGACGACATAAGCGCGGGCACGCGGATCGTCCTGGGCGGCGGCGGGGATGTCGACGAGTCGGATGCCGATGCTGCCGGTGCGGTCAGGGGCATCGGCGGAGGCGTCCACGCTGGGGGCGACGACGAGGACGCAGAGGAAGAAGATCGCCAGAAGGGGGCGCATGAGGTCTCCAGGTGCAGGGGGAGGGCGAGGCGCTGAAGCGCCCCGCCCTCCCCGCATGTGTCTCGATCAGCTGACGGAGTGCGTCAGCGTCGCCTGGTAGTCGCCCGCCGTGGCGGTCTTGGGCACCGTGATGGAGACGTCGGCTCCCCAGGAGACCTGGTTGTTGCCCGCCGGATCGGTGACGGTCATCGTGTTGGCCCCGACCGCCGGCGTGACGGCGTTGTACGCGTCGGTGCTCGCCGACTGGATGTTCTCGGGAGCGTAGGTGAACGACGCGGCCGTGAACGGCGTCCCGTCGACCACCGGCGCACCGTTCGCGTCGACGACAGCGAACTGGCTGAGGCTGACGGTGGCGGTCCAGCCGATCGTGTCGGATGTGTCATCGGTCACGGTCACCGGGGCCAGTGTGCCCGAGGCCGCACTGCCGGGCGCGGCGCCGCTGAGCGTCAATGTGCCGGGGACGGTGACGGAGAGAGCTCCGGCGTTCACGGTGACGGTCGTGGTGGTGCCGTCTTCGGCGGCGACGGCGGAGCCGGCGGTAGCGAGGACAAGGGCAGAAGCGCCGGCGAAGGACAGCGCGATGCGATTGATGGTGCGCACGGGGGTACTTTCTTCGACGTCCGCTGAGCGGACGGGTGGGGGGGTAGGCGCTGCACTCGCACCGATCGGGACGGCATAGCGGTATTTCGGGTGTTCCGCACGCGATTGCAGCGCTCTGAACGTTATTGAGTGCCCTAAACGTGACCAACTCAGCTCTCACTCATCGGGATATTGGTGACACCGGAATGTTCGCTTCGGGTCGAGCAGAAGCCGAGCGAATGGGGCTATCGAGTGTCTGCGGCCCGCCGCTAGCGTGGCGGCCATGTGGAACCAGCAGATCGATCCGCTCGGCGCGATCGCGCTGTCCGCACTCGTCGCGGCCGTGCCGATCCTCGTCTTCCTGCTCTGCCTCGTGGTGTTCAAGATGAAGGGCGTCACGGCGGGAGTCATCGCGACCGTGCTGCAGATCGCGATCGCGGCCTGGCCGTTCGGGATGCCCGCCGGGTCGATCGCGGGTGCCGCGCTCGGGGGCATCCTGACCTCCGTGTGGCCGATCGCGTACATCATCGTGATGGCCGTGTGGCTGTACCGGCTGACGGTCGCGAGCGGCCGCTTCGACGTCATCCGGGCGAGCATCGCGGGCGTCTCCCCGGACCAGCGCGTGCAGGTGCTGCTGATCAGCTTCGCGTTCGGCGCTTTCCTCGAAGGCGCGGCGGGGTTCGGCGTGCCGATCGCGATCTGCGCCGCACTGCTCGTGCAGCTCGGCTTCGGCCCCGTCAAGGCTGCGATGCTGTCGCTCGTCGCGAACGTCGCGGCGGGCGCCTACGGCGCGATCGGCATCCCGGTCATCGTCGGCGCACAGGTCGGGGGCGTCGACCTCGCGCGCCTGTCGGTGCAGATGGTGGTGGTGCTGCAGCTGCTGGCGCTGGCGACGCCCTTCCTGCTCGTGATGATCCTGGACGGCTGGCGCGGCGTGCGCGAGACCCTGCCGATGACCGCCGCGGTCAGCGTCGCCTTCAGCGCGAGCCAGGCGGCGATCCTGTGCTTCCTCGGTCCGGACCTCGCCGACATCATCCCCGGGCTGCTCACGATGGTGGTCGTGTTCGCGGTGGGCAGGGCCTGGCGGCCTCGCCGCATCTACCGCGAGCCGGGCGCGCCCGAGCCGACGAGCGCCTCCCAGTCGTTCGGTGACGTGGTCGTCGCGTGGAGCCCGTTCTACATCCTCACCGGCGTGATCTTCGTGTGGAGCCTGCCCTGGTTCAAGGCGCTGTTCGCCGTGGACGGGCCGCTGTCGGGGCTGGTCGCGCGTGTCCCGATCCCGGGCGTGACCGGCGTGATCGTGCCGTACGGCGCGGAAGAGCCGGTCGCGACGACGTGGGAGTGGACCGCGGTGAACGCGACGGGGACGGCCATCCTGCTCTCGGTGCTCATCACGTTCTTCACGACGCCGCAGCTGCGCTCGAGCGCCCTGTGGCGGGAGCTGCGCGAGACGCTGCGCTCGCTGTGGCAGCCGATCCTGCTCATTACGCTGGTGCTCATCGTCGCGAACGTCGCGAACTACTCGGGCGGATCGACGGGGATCGGCACCGCGATCGCCGGCCTGGGGGCGATCTTCCCGCTGCTGGCCCCCGTGATCGGCTGGTTCGGCGTCTTCATCACCGGATCCGTGGTGAACAACAACACGCTGTTCGCGGGCCTGCAGACCGTGACGGCCGGGCAGATCGGGGTGGACCCGACCCTGCTGGTCGCCGCCAACACCTCGGGTGGCGCGGTCGCGAAGCTCGTTTCCCCGCAATCGATCGCGATCGCCGCCGGCGCCGTGGGCCTGACAGGGCGCGAGGGCGAGATCCTGCGCGCCGTGATCGGCTGGAGCCTCGCCATGCTGGGCGTCGTGTGCGTGTGGGTGATGCTGCTGTCGCTCGTGATGCCGCACGCGGCGTGACCCCCGCTCTCCCGCCGAACGGACGACGGAGCCCGCGTACTCAGCCGCGCAGCAGCGCCCGCAGCGCGTCGATCGTGTCGGCCTCGGCGGCGGGCTTGTCCTCGCGGTACGACTTCACGCGCGCGAAGCGCAGCGCGACGCCGCCCGGGTAGCGCGATGAGCGCTGCACGCCGTCGATCGCGATCTCGACGACCGTCTCGGGCCGCACGTGCACGGCGTAGGCGGTGCGGTGGGTCTCGATCGTCGGGAAGTGCTCGCTCTGCCAGCGCAGCGTCGCGTCGGTCAGCCCCTTGAAGGTCTTGCCCACCATGACGAAGCCGCCGGGCTCGCCGAACGCCCCGTCCGGATCCCGGGCGCCCAGATGCAGGTTCGACAGCAGGCCGCTGCGCCGACCCGAACCCCATTCGACCGCGAGCACGACGAGATCGAACGTGAGCACGGGCTTCACCTTGAGCCAGCCCTTGCCGCGGCGGCCCGCGGTGTACGGCGAGTCGACAGCCTTCACCATCACGCCCTCATGTCCGGCCGCGAGCGCGGCGCGGGCGAACTCCTCGGCCGCTTCCGGCTCGGCCGTGACGATCCCCGGCATGCGCAGATCGCCGACCACCCGCTCGAGCGTCTCGAGTCGCGACCGCAGCGGCTCGTCGATCACGTCGTGCCCGTCGACGTGCAGGATGTCGAAGAACCACGGACGCAGCGCGATGGCGGCGGCGGTCTCGGACCCGAAGCGCGCCATCGTGTCCTGAAACGGGCGCGGCGATCCGTCGTCGTCGAGCGAGAGCGTCTCGCCGTCGAGGATGACGCGCTCGGCGGGCAGCGCCCGCACGGCGTCCACGAGCTCGGGCACCCGATGCGTGACGTCGGCGAGGCTGCGGGTGTAGACCCGGACGTCCTCGCCGTCCGGCCGCGCGCGATCGAGATGCACCTGGATGCGGGCGCCGTCGAGCTTGTACTCGACCGACACGTCGGTGCCGACCGCCGTCATCGCGGCGGCCACCGATGAGGCGGTCGAGGCGAGCATGGGCTGCACGGGCCGGCCGACGCGCAGCCCGACGCCCGCGAGCTCCTCTGCCGTACCGGTCAGGGCGATCGCCGCGGTGTGCCCGAGGTCGCCCGACAGCATCGCCGCGCGCCGCACGGTCGCACCCTCGCGCCCGGCCGCCCTGGCGATCGCGTCGAGCAGCACCCCCTCGAGGGCGCCGGTGCGCAGCTCACCGAGGATGACCCGTGCGACGAAGTCCCACTCGGGCCCGGTCGCACGCCGCGCGAGCGTCTCGAGCTCGCGGCGGCGGGCGTCGTTCGACCCCGCGCCCGCGGCCGCCGCGAGGCGGTCGAGCGCCGCGTCGACGTCGAGCACCGTGAGGTCGGCGGCCTCGGCGTGCTCGACGGCGAGGTTCGACAGGCCGCGCCAGCCGACACCCAGCCGCCCCTGTCGCGGGCTCGCGGTCAGGAAGCCGATCGCGGGCGCGATCTCGTCCGGCTCCAACTCACTTAGCACGCCCGCGAGTGTCGCCACCTTCTGCAGCCGCGACGACGTGGCAGCCACGGCCTGAGTCGCGGTGACGAGTTCGCTCAGCAGCATGGGCATCATTGTGTCGCGCGGCACCGACACGCGCGCCGGGCTTGACGACGCCGCAAGGGAGCCCCGGTCCGGCGGCTCAGGCGGGGACGTCGCCGCCGGGAGGCGGGACGCGACGGACGACCCGGGCCGGCGACCCGACGACCACGGCGCCGGAGGGGACGTCCTTGGTGACGACGGCCGCCGCGGCGACGACCGCGTCGTCGCCGATCGTGACGCCGGGCAGGACGGTGACGTTCGCGCCGATCCAGACGTTGCGGCCGATCACGATCGGCGCCGGCAGGAGATCGCCGCGCCGAGCGGGATCGAGATCGTGGTTCAGCGTCGCGAACACGGTGTTGTGCCCGATCAGGCAATCGTCCCCGATCGTGATTCCGCCCTGATCCTGGAACGCACAGCCCGAGTTGATGAACACCCGCCTGCCCAGCGTGATGTTCCGCCCGAAGTCCGAGCGCAACGGCGGGAAGACGGTCACCGTGTCATCCACCGCCCTCCCCGTGAGCCCCGCCAGCAGCTCACGCACCCGCTCGGGCGGGTGACATCCGCTGTTGAGTTCGCCGGTGACCCGCAGCGCCGCCTGACTGATCCGGTGCATCGTGAGGTGGTGCGGGGATCCGGCGGCGATGCGCCCGCCGGCGTTCAGCGCATCCAGCAGTGCGGCGAGTTCGGCGTCACGACTTTCCGCGGTCGTCCCGGACATCAGCGGGCGCCGTACTCCGCGTCGGTGACGTGCTCTCCCCACACCGCGCTCGGCTGACCGGGCAGCGTGTCCCACACCGCGAGGTGGGTCATGAAGCTGTCGGGCGCGGCGCCGTGCCAGTGCTCCTCGCCGGGCGGGCAGACGGCGGTCTGGCCGGCAGGCACTTCGACGATCGCCCCGCCGCGGGCCTGGACGAGCGCGACGCCCTCGAGGACGTGCAGCGTCTGGCCGCCGGGATGGGCGTGCCACGCGGTGCGCGCGGCGGGCGCGAAGCGCACGATCCCCGCGTTCGCCTGCTGGCCGGGTGCGGCCGGCTGCGTGACCGGGTCGAGCCAGACGTCGCCCGTGAACCACTCGGGCGGGTTCTTCACGGTCGCGTTCCGTGTGATCTCCATGTCGTCTCCCCCGTTCAGACCGTCAGAAGCACCTTGGTGGCGCGGCGCTCGTCCATGGCGCGGTAGCCCTCCGCCGCGTCCTCGAGCGGCAGCGTGAGGTCGAAGACCTTTCCCGGGTCGATCCGGCGGTCCCAGATGAGCTGGATCAGCTCGGGCAGGAAGCGGCGCACGGGTGCGGGGCCGCCGTGCAGGTGCACGCCGGAGAAGAACAGCGACAGCCCGTCGAGCGAGACGCCGTGCGAGACGCCGACGTAGCCGACGTGGCCGCCGGGGCGGGTGGCGCCGATCGCCTGCATCATCGCCTCCTGGGTGCCGACGGCCTCGATGACCGAGTGCGCGCCGTAGCCGCCCGTGAGCTCCTTGATGCGCGCGACGCCCTCCTCGCCGCGCTCCTCGACGATGTCGGTCGCGCCGAACTCGCGGGCCAGCGCCTGCCGATCCGCGTGCCGGCTCATGGCGATGATCCGCTCGGCGCCCAGCTGCTTCGCGGCGAGGACGCCGAGCAGGCCCACGGCGCCGTCGCCGACGACGGCGACGGTCTTTCCGGGCCCGGCCTCGGCGGCGACGGCGGCGAACCAGCCGGTGCCGAGCACGTCGGACGCGGCGAGCAGCGAGGGGATGAGGTCGGGGTCGGGCTGGCCGGGCGTCGCGACGAGCGTGCCGTCTGCGAGCGGGATGCGCGCGTACTCGGCCTGCGTGCCGATCGCGCCCATGGGCTTGGCGTGGATGCAGCGCGACTGGTAGCCGGCCTGGCAGATCTCGCACGTGTTGTCCGAGGCGAAGAAGGATCCGACCACGAAGTCGCCGACCTTCAGCGTCTCCACGTCGGCGCCGATCTCCGTGACGACTCCGACGTACTCGTGGCCCATCGGCGCCTGGTCGATGGGCTCGATGCCGCGGTACGGCCACAGGTCGGATCCGCAGATGCAGGACGCCGCGAGGCGGATGATCGCATCCGTCGGCTCGACGATCGTGGGGGTCTCGCGATCCTCCACCCGGACGTCGCCGGGCGCGTGCATGATGACTCCGCGCATGCTGAATCTCCTTAGGACGAGGGCTGGGCTGTCGAGACCAGCTTCGTCCTGATGTCATCCGCGCGGGAGTCCCTGCCCAGACGTGTACCGGCAGGGCACCCCTCGTCGGGCGCCACCGACCTACCCTCGTCCATATGGACAACCGAGCCGAGGTGCGCGAGTTCCTCATGAGCCGGCGAGCGCGACTGACCCCGGACGCCGCGGGCCTGCCGGCGGGCCCGAACCGACGGGTGGAGGGGCTGCGACGCAGCGAGGTCGCCGCGCTTGCGGGTGTGAGCGTCGAGTACTACGCAAAGCTCGAGCGCGGAGCGATCGCGGGAGCCTCCGCTTCCGTGCTCGACGCCGTCTCGCGTGCCCTGCAGCTCGACGACACCGAGCGCGCCCACCTGCTCGATCTCGCCCGCGCCGCCGACGGCATCCCGACGAGCGGACGTCCGCGCCGCCGGACGGGGAAGCCGGGTGCTTCCCGACCGAGCCTGCAGTGGGCGCTGCGGGCGATCACCGACGCCGTCGCGTTCGTGCGGGACACCCGCCAGAACCTGCTCGCCGTGAACGAGCTCGGCCGCGCGTTCTACTCGCCGGTGATCGGGGACGGCGGCCGTCTGCCGAACCTCGCGCGCTTCCAGTTCCTCGACCCGGCCGCGCGCGAGTTCTATCCCGACTGGGAGCTGTTCGCCGAGATGTGCGTCGCGATCATGCGCGCCGAGGCGGGTCGCGACCCGCACGACAAGGCCATGCAGGATCTCGTGGGCGAGCTGTCGACGCGCAGCGAGACGTTCCGCACCCTGTGGGCGACGCACAACGTGCGCACGCACGGATCGGGCACCAAGCGCTTCCGCCATCCGGTCGTCGGCGAGCTGACCCTCGCGTACGAGGAGCTCGCCCTCACGGCCGAGCCCGGCAACGTGATGATGATCTACACGGCCGAGCCCGGATCCGACTCCGCCGAGCGTCTGCGGCTGCTCGCGTCCTGGGCCGCGCAGCAGCCCGCCGCCGCGCCCGGCGCCTGAGCGCGCGGGCCGCCCTGGGAGGCCGATCCGGCGCTTGGCAAGCCCATCCCCCGAACGAGCGAAGATCCGTATCGTCGCGCACATGGCCACCCATGCGCATGATGTCGTGATCGTCGGCGGCGGCAACGGCGGGATCGCCGCGGCCGCACAGCTGCGCCGGAAGGGCGCGTCGGACGTCGCGCTGGTCGATCCCGCCCTGATGCACGTCTACAAGCCCCTGCAGAACTACGTCGGCACGGGCCTCGCCGCACCGTCGACGCTGACGAAGCCGCAGGCTGACGTCATGCCCGACGGCGTCACCTGGTATCGCTCGGCCGCGCGCCGGATCGACGGCGGCACGCGCCGGATCGAGCTCGCCGACGGGACGGAGCTGCGCGCGGCGGATCTCGTGATCGCCTGCGGTGCGGTGACGGACTGGGACGCAATCCCGGGCGCCGCCGCGGCGCTCGACAGCGGCCACGCGTGCACGACGTTCGAGCGGGACCGCCTCGAGGACACGTGGGACTGGATCCGGTCCGTGACCTCGGGACGCGCGGTGTTCACGCTGCACGAACAGCCGGCATCCGGTCGGGAGACGGCGCTGAAGCCGCTGTTCCTCGCCTGCGACCACTGGCGCCGACGCGGCGTGCTGAAGGACATCGACGTGCGCCTGCTGCACGACGGCGACGCGCTGCATCCCGTCGCCGAGATCGATGCGGAGATCCACCGCCACCTGGAGGCGTACGGCATCGAGCTCACGCTCGGAGCACGCGTGGACGGCATAGACGGTGGCACGGTGACGGTCGACGTGCAAGGCCGACGTGAGGAGGTCGAGACCGACCTGCTGCACCTGCTGCCCCCCTACAAGGCGCCGGATCTCATCCCGGCGTCGGGCCTCGACGGCCCCGGCACGGGGGGATTCGCGGCGGTCGATCCGCTGACGCTGCGCCACCCCGACCACCCGCGCGTGTGGTGCATCGGTGACGCCGCCGACATCGGCGACGCCCGCACGGGCGGGGCGCTGCGCCACCAGGTGCAGACCGTGGTCGCGAACATCGCCCACCGCCGGGCGGGCCGTCCGCTGACGCACTACGACGGCTACACGGTGGCACCCATCACCACATCGCGCCGCTCGCTCAGCTTCGGCGAGTACGACAGCCGCACGCACGAGGTGCGCCGCACCACGGGGATCCTCGACAACATCCGCTCGCGGCCGTGGTGGTACGCGCTCGACCGGTACGTGCTCCCGCGCATCTATTGGCACGGCATCCTGAAGGGCCGCGTCTGAGGCGCTGATCGGCGCCGGACGGGCGCCGCTCCACCGTGGCGGATCGCTTCAGCGCCGCTTCAGGGCGCTCGGCCACACTGGAGGCATGCGGATCCTGGTGGTCGACGACGAGGTGCGCCTCGCCGAGGGCGTGCGCCGCGGCCTGGAGGCCGAGGGATT
>NZ_JAPSJA010000179.1 GCF_031178525.1 Microbacterium sp. | reverse complement strand
ACCTGAGCGGCGCGGTATCGCCGACCGCCCTCTCCATCCCGTGGATGCTGGACACCTACGTCGGTCTCCTCGACGACGCCATCGCCGCATCGGAGTGAGCGTCCGCACCGATGCGCCGCGGCGCGCGGCCGGCCCCCGGCCGGCTGCGCGCCGTTCGGCGTTCCTCCTCGGCGCGTTCCTCGTCCTCGCGGCGTCGATCGCGCTCTCCCTCGCGCTCGGATCCCGCTCCGTCTCCCTCCCCGAGGTGGTCGAGGGGCTGACGGCGTGGTTCGGCGGGCGCACGTCCGAGGACATCGGTGCGATCGCCGTGCAGGAGCGCATCCCCCGCACAGTCCTCGCGCTCGTCGCCGGCGCGGCCCTGGGCCTCTCGGGCGCGCTGATGCAGGCCGTCACCCGCAACCCGATCGCCGATCCCGGCATCCTCGGCGTCAACACGGGAGCCGCGCTGTTCGTGGTGTGCGGCATCGCCTTCCTCGGCATCACGTCGGCCGTGCAGTTCCTCGTGCTCGCCCTGATCGGCGGCAGCCTCGTCGCGGTGTTCGTCTACGTCGTCGGCTCCGTCGGCCCCGGCGGCTCTACGCCGATCAAGCTCGCACTCGCGGGCGCCGCCACGACCGCCGCGCTGTCCTCGCTCGTGAGCGCCGTGCTGCTGCCGCGCATCGCGGCCATGGACGTCTTCCGCTTCTGGCAGGTCGGCGGCGTCGCCGGGGCCGACTGGGGCACGATGGCGATCATCGCGCCGCTGCTCGTCGTCGCCGCGGCCGCGGCCTTCCTGTGCGCCCCCATGCTCAACGCTCTCGCGCTCGGCGACGAGGTCGCCGTCGGGCTCGGCGTCAACGTCACGGCCGGTCGCGTCGTCGCGTCCGCGGCCGGCGTGATCCTGTGCGCCGCCGTCACGGCGGTCGCGGGCCCCATCGCCTTCGTCGGGCTCATGGTGCCGCACGTCGCGCGCATGCTGTTCGGACCGGACCAGCGCTGGCTGCTTCCCGTCTGCGCCCTCGGCGGCGCCGCGCTGCTCACGGTCTCCGACACCATCGGCCGTCTGCTCGGCAGCCCCGGCGAGGTCGAGGCCGGCATCGTCACCGCCTTCGTCGGCGCCCCGATCCTCGTCATCATCGCCCGCCGCACCCGGATGAAGGCCCTCTGATGACGCTCGCTCTCGCTCCCGCACGCGCCGACACGACGACGGCGATCCGCCACGGCCGGCACCGCCGCACGCGCCGCCGCCTCGTCGGGATCGCCGCACTCGCCGGCATCCTGCTCGCCCTGTCCGGCGCGATGATCATGCTCGGAGACACGATCTACCCGTTCTCGGACGTGTTCGCGGTGATGCTCGGCGAGAAGGTGCCGGGCGCCTCGTTCACCGTCGGCTCGCTGCGCATCCCGCGCATGATCACCGGCGTGCTGGCCGGAATCGCCTTCGGCGTCGCCGGCACGACCTTCCAGACGATGCTGCGCAACCCGCTCGCGAGCCCCGACGTGATCGGCATCACCTCGGGCGCGAGCGCGGCGGCTGTGGTCTGCCTCGCCGTGCTGCACTGGAGCACGACAGCCACGACGTTCATGGCGCTCCTCGTCGGCATCGCGACAGCGGCGCTCATCTACATCGCCGCGCGCGGCGGCGAATCGACCGGCGGGCGGCTGATCCTCATCGGCATCGGCATCGGGGCGATGCTCGAATCGGTGGTCTCCTTCGTGATCCAGCGGGCGGCCGACTGGGATGTCGCCGTCGCGATGCGGTGGCTGACAGGAAGCCTCAACAGCTCGAAGTGGGACACCATGCCGCCGCTCGTGATCGCCACCGCGATCCTCGTGCCCCTCATCCTCGTGCTGTCGAGGGATCTGCGGGCGCTGGAACTCGGCGACGCGTCCGCGACGGCGCTGGGTGTCCGCGTCGACCGCGCGCGGGTGCTGCTGATCGTGGCGGCTGTCGCGCTGGCGTGCTTCGCCACGGCGACCACCGGTCCCATCGCGTTCGTCGCGTTCCTCGCGGGCCCCATCGCCTCGCGCCTCGTCGGCCCCGGCACGTCGCTCACGATCCCGGCCGCGCTCACGGGTGCGGTGCTCGTGCTCGCCGCCGACCTGATCGGCCAGTTCGCGTTCGACACGACGTTCCCCGTCGGCGTGATCACCGGCGTCCTCGGCGCGCCCTACCTGCTGTACCTGCTCATCCGCACGAACCGCATCGGAGGTTCATCGTGACCACCACCGTCCCGACCGTCCACGGGCTGCAGGCGACGGATCTCGTCGCCGGCTACACCGCCGCCACCCCCATCGTGAAGGGCGTCGACCTCGCGGTGCCCAGCGGCCGGATCAGCGTGATCATCGGTGCGAACGCGTGCGGCAAGTCGACCCTCCTCAAGACGCTCGCGCGCCTCATCGCCCCGCAGTCGGGCAGCGTGGTGCTCGACGGTCAGAGCATCGGGTCCATCCCCACCAAGCAGCTCGCACGCACGCTCGGGCTCCTGCCGCAGTCGCCGATCGCGCCAGAGGGGATCGCGGTCGCCGATCTCGTCGGACGCGGCCGGCACCCGCACCAGAAGCTGTTCCGGTCGTGGTCGGCGCAGGACGACGCTGCGGTGGCCGAGGCGCTCGAGCTCACGGGCGTCTCCGACCTGGCCGACCGCGCCGTCGACGAGCTCTCCGGCGGCCAGCGGCAGCGCGTGTGGATCGCGATGGCACTCGCCCAGGAGACCGGCGTGCTCCTGCTGGACGAGCCGACGACGTTCCTCGACGTGGCGCACCAGATCGAGGTGCTCGACCTGCTGACCGACCTCAACCGGTCCAAGGGCACGACGATCGTGATGGTCCTGCACGACATGAATCTCGCCGCCCGCTATGCCGACCACATCTTCGCGATGCGCGGCGGCGAGCTCATCGCGAGCGGCGCCCCGGCGGAGGTCATGACGAGCGAGCTCATCTCCGACGTGTTCGGCCTCGACGCCACGGTGATCCCCGACCCCGTGTCCGGCGCTCCCATGGTGCTGCCGCGCGGACGTCACCACGTGCTCGCCCCTTCCGGCACCTGACCCGTGCCGGGCGCTCCGCCACTAGCCTGAGCCCATGGCGAAGGCGATCCAGTACACCGAGTTCGGCGGACCCGAGGTCCTCACCCTGAACGACGTCCCGGATCCGGTCCCCGGGCCCGGCGAGGTCGCGATCCGGATCGGGGCCGCGGGCGTCAACCCGATCGACTCCAAGCTGCGTCAGGGGCTGCGCGCCTCCGCCCCGCTCACCGCACCGCGCGGCACGGGATCCGACGGCGCCGGCCACATCACCGCGGTGGGCGCCGATGTGGAGGGCTTCCGCGTCGGCGATCCTGTCGTGTTCACCGGAAAGCTCGGCGCCTACGCCACCGACCTCGCCGTGCCCGCCGGGAAGGTCTTCGCGCGGCCCGCGGGCGTGACCGCCGCGGTGGGGGCGGCGATCGGCGTCCCGGTCAGCACGGCCTATCAGGCGCTGCGCTCGCTCGGCCTCCGCGCCGATGACACCCTGCTGATCCACGGCGCCTCTGGCTCGGTCGGCCAGGCCGCCGTGCAGCTCGCCGTGCTCGCCGGTGCCCGCGTGCTCGGCACGACGAGCGACGCGCGCGCCGACCGGGTCGCCGACCTCGGTGGCGAGCCCATACGCTACGGCGACGGGCTGGGCGACCGCGTGCGCGCCGCCGCGCCGGAGGGCGTCACCGTGATCCTCGACTGCGCCGGCACCGACGAGGCGCTCGAGACGTCCGTCGACCTGCTCGCCGACCGGCACCGGATCGCCACGATCGTGCGCGGCGCGGATGCGGACGAGCTCGGCATCCAGGCGTTCTCCGGCGGGTCGCCGCACCCGCTCACCGCCACCCAGCAGACGTGGCGCCACGAGGCCATCCCCGTCGTGCTCGCGCTGCTCGCGGCCGGACGATTCTCGGTCGAGCTCGGCGAACGCTACCCGCTGGAGCGGGCGGCCGACGCGCAGCGCGCGAACCGCGAGGGGGCACCGGGCAAGCTGCTCATCATGCCGTGACGCATGGGCCGCGATGCCCGGGGTGACACCCCGCCGCGCCGCTAGGATCGACGCGTGAGCAACGGGGGGATGGGGCTCGAGGCCCCGGTCGTGCGGCGCATCCGCGTGCTCACGGTCATCGCGGCGATCGCCGGTGCGCTCGTGCTCACCGGCGTCGTGTGGGGCGCGCTCTACGACCTGCGCATCGTCGACGTCCGACCGATCGCGGCCGATCCAAATCCCGATGCCGACAGCCCCTGGGAGTTCGCCGACCCGCCCGAGCTGGCGATCGCCGAGGACGGCACCCTCGCGGTCCCCGCGGGCGGCGGAGTGCTCCACATCGAGAGGGATGCGGCGACTCCCGTGCTGCAGGTCGCGGCTGCCGCCGATCCGGCCGATTGGATCGACATCTCGATCACACCGGCGGACCAGGACCCGCGCGACGAGTACTTCTACCCCGACGACGTCGGCTACATCGCATCCGAGTCGGATGTCGCGATGCTGTTCCCCGGCGAGCGCGACCTCGAGGTGTGGTTCGAGTCGGACGCGCAGGAGACGCTGCGGATCTCGCCCGTCGAGGCGACGACGTTCACATCCGCCGCGAGCGGCGAAGGCGACGCCGTGCTGCTGTACGAGGGCGACCACATCAGCGCCCGCGCGGTGCATCGCGGCGACGGCGTCTTCTACGTCGACACGTTCACGCCCGCCTCGAGCGACTCGCCGATCATCGACTCGGGCCGCATCGACCAGCGGTTCTCGTGGGACGAGGGCGGCCCGCTCGTGATCCGGGTGCAGTCCACGGACGGCCCCTGGACGATCGAGATCGAAGGCGAGTCGGGCGCTCCCGTGAGCGTTCCCTCGTCCGCGCAGACGGATCCGGCCGGCTGAGGCACGCACGACACGACACACGCCCACACGACGAGAGAGCACATGGACTTCGCGACGACGCTCGACCAGGCCTTCAAGGCTCGGCTGCCGCTGCTGTACCTCGAGA
>NZ_JAPSJA010000178.1 GCF_031178525.1 Microbacterium sp. | reverse complement strand
CATACGCGTCGAGCAGCAGGCCCTGATCGATGTCGCGCGTGACGACCTCGCGGATCTCCGCCGTGTCCTCACCGCGCGCGTCCCACTCGACGTGCATCGCGAGCGTGTTGACGGCCCAGAAGCCGTCTGGGTGCCCGTCGACGGTGCGGCGCTGCACGGCCCAGTCGCCGAGCTCCGCGGGATAGTGCGTGTGCCCGCTGAACACGACCGCGTTCGGATAGTTGCCGAGAATGCTGGTCAGTCTGCTGTTCATCTGGTGGTGGTCGTGGTACCCGGGGATCCACGATGCCGACACCGTGTCCCCGAGCGGGAAGTGGGTCATCACGACGACCTGCTTGTCGAGCTCCGTCCAGTGCGCCAGGCGCTCCTCGAGGAACGCCACCTGCGCGTCGCTCATCGCGACGTCCGAGGGTGCGGCGAACTCCTGACCCAGCACGATGACCGGCACGTCGCCGCCGGGGCCCTCGAGCACGTACTCGTCCCACACCCGATCGCGCTGTGCGAACGCGAGGAAGCGGTCGCGGTTCGCGTCGAAGCCACCCGCGGCGTACCGCTCGTGGTTACCGATCGCCGCGATGGTCTGACGGGGCCGGATGCCGGCGGTCGCGTCCATGACGGTGTAGATCTCATCCCACTCGGCAGCGGTGCCCGAGTTGACCTGGTCGCCGACGAGCAGCATGCCGTCGGCCTCCGGGGCGATGCGCGCGTAGTCGCCGAGCGCGTGCTGCCAGTCCTGCGGGTGCCCCTGGATGTCGCTCATCACCCACGCCTGCGTGGATCCGCCCGCGGCGTCGGCGAGGACCTCGTGCACGGTCACCGAGTCGATGGCCCAGTAGCGCGACGACGCGTCGCCCGTGAGGCGCCACGAGAACACGGCCTCCTCGGCGCCCGCGGGCACCTCGACCGTCACGTCCTGCACCTCGTTCATCCGACGGGCGTCGTAGCCGTCGGCGACCGTCGTCGAGTCGAGGTGGAGGATCTGCGTGCGCTCGCCGCCGTCGAAGCTGACCTCCACGACGCCGGCCTGGCCCGGAGCGCCGCGGTAGTGGCTGTCGAACGTGAGGCGCACCGCCCCGAGGCCGGCCACCGGCACGGGCGCGCCGGCCAGCGTCGAGTCGAACGGCAGGTCGCCGAACTGCTGGGGGTCGGCGATGGCGATGGTGTCCTGGGCGCGTCCGAAGCGCGTGCGCATCTCGTCGATGTCGGCCGTCCACTCGGACCGCGTGGTGAACCGCCAGCCGCGGTGCGCGTCGGAGCCGGCGTCCGTCATCGTGTCGTCGAAGGTCACCGCCCAGCCGGTCGCGCCGTCGGCGCCGAAGCCCTCGCGTGCGACGACCTCGTCGATCGCGTTGTCGGTGGCGACGGGGTCGATCTCGACCGGAGCGTGCGGGTCGCCCGGCTGCGGCCGGTCGGGATCCGCGGAGACCGTGAACTCGACGGGCGCGGCGAGCTGCGCGTAGCCGTCCTGTGCGAGCAGGTACACGCTCCAGGCACCGGCCGGCAGTCCCTCGAACGCGACGGTGCCGGAGGAGCCGGGCGTGTACCGCCACTGCGTGGAGCCGGGACTGCCGTCGGGCGTGCCGGCCGAGGTCGGGTAGACGCCCACCCAGTTCAGGGCATGCGGCCGATCGGTCGCCCATTCGACGACGAGCGGCTCGCCTTCGAGCAGTTCGCGGTCCGCCACGGTGAGGGTCGAGCCGGATGCCGCGGCGGCCGATGTCGGGCCGGCGGGGCCGGCGTCCGCGGCGGCCAGGGCCGGGACGGCGGGGCTGAAGGCGAGCGCGGCGGCCGTGAGCGCGCCGAGCAGGGCCCGGCGGGCGCGGGGCCGTCCGTGGGAGTGTGGGGAGGACATCGCTGGTTCCTTTCCGAGTGGCGCGCGCGGATGAGGGCGCTGCGCCGAGTCTTCGAGCCGCCGGGGAACGCCCGGTGAACGTGCAGGCAACGTCGCGCGACCACGCCGCCGCTCGGGTCGGATCGGCGGGGACGGGTGTGCACACCTGTTCAGGTCGGCTCCGCGCGCGGCGCGCCGGGCGCCGGGCGTCGGGCGTCCGGGCTCAGCCGAGGATGCGGCCGAAGGCGCCGGAGGAGGCGCTCGCCTGCGCCTCGAAGGCGACCGTGCCGGGCAGATAGCGATCCTCGCTCAGGTCGATGGGGCGACCGTCGCGGGCGAAGGCCTGCCGCTTCACGCGCAGCAGCGGGCTGGATCGGCGCACGCCCAGCAGGCGTGCGTCCTCGCTGGACGCCGCGACGGCATCGATGCGGTGGGAGCCGAACTCCTCCCCGAATCCGGCGCCGGCGAGCACCGCGGCGTACGACGGCGTGTCGCGGGGCAGCCCGGCCACGACCGATGCGACGTGCGCGGGGTAGCAGCTGCGCTCGATCATCACCGTCTGCCCGTCGAGCGCGCGCAGCCGGACGACCCGCAGCACGTCCGCGCCCACCCCGACGCTCAGCAGGCGCGCCTCGGCGGCGGTCGCGGGCGAGATGTCCTCCGCCACGACCAGACCCGACGGCGTGAGGCCGCGCGAACGGGCCCACGATGCGAAGGATCCGAAGCCCGACAGCCCATGCGTGAGCGACCCGGACTGCACGATCCAGCCGGCGCCCGCGCGCGGTTCGACCACGCCGCGTCTGCGCAGCAGCGCGAGCGCGCTGCGCACCGTGCCGCGCGCCACGCCGTGCAGCTCGGCGAGGCGATGCTCTCCGGGCAGCGCGGCGCCGACGTGCACCTCGCCGGCGGTGATGCTCCGCGCGATCGCGGCGGCGACGTCGCGGTACCGCGGCGCGCTCAAGCCGGTCCCTCGCGTCAGAACAGCTCGGCGACGACCGACTCGGCAAGGCCCAGTCCGGTCGTCATGCCGATGCCGGTCGTGACCGACACGACCCGCACGCCGTCCATCGGGGCCGCACGCAGGAAGTCCCGCGGAGCGGAGGCGTAGACGCCCTGCCAGCGTTGGCGGATGCGGATGGCCTTGCCGTCGAACAGCTCCCGTGCGAGCCGCGCGAGAAGCTCGAACGCCGCTTCGTCCTGGAACGGCGTGATCGTGGTGCCGCGGTAGTGCGTGTCACCGATCACGAGCGTGCCGTCGGGGCGCTCGGTGTACATCTGGTTCACATCGCGCGACAGCATCTCCGGGGCCTCGGCCTCGAAGCGGCGGCGCAGCGCGGCGGCCGCGTCGGTGCGGGCGAACGCCGAGTAGCGCAGCATCGACGATCCCGTCAGCAGCGGGATTCCGAGCCCGACGCCGTCGGCGAGCATCATGTCGAGTCCGCAGCGGACGATCCCGTGCTCCTCCGCGATCTCGGGGAACAGGTGATCGACGTCGACGTTCACGGCGAGCACGATCGCCGAGGCGGCGATCTCGCCGCGGCTCGTGTGCAGGGCGCCCGGCTCGACGCCCAGCGCCGCGGTGCGCCAGCGGAACTCCACGCCGCGACGCTGCAGGTAGCCGGCGAGGGCCGGTGCGGCGCTGCGGGGATCGACCTGCACATCGCGCGGCAGGTAGGCGCCCGCCACCGCGCCGGTGATCGGCACGCGGTGCATCACGTCCTCGCCCGACAGCGCCACGCCCTCGGCCGCCTCGGCGAGCACCGCGCGCTCCTCCTCCGTGCGGGCGACCACGAGCGTGCCCGGCTCACGCAGCCAGAAGCCCGCGCGCGGCGCGTAGCGCAGCCACAGCTCGCGGGCGCGCTCGGCGTACTCGCGGGCCTCGCCCACGTGCGCAGATGTGCCGATGTGGCCGAAATTGCGCACGGTCGCGCCCGTGATCGCTGTCGCGCGGTCGACGACGACGACCTTCAGGCCGCGCTCCATGGCCGCCGCGGCGTGGCCGAGCCCCACGATGCCGGCCCCGACGACCGCCAGGTCGTAGCGATCCGTCATCACTTCAGAGCGCGGCGGATCAGCACGGACGCGCCCTCGACGACGACCACCATGGCGACGATCACGACGAGGAACGCGAGCACCTGGTCGAAGTGCCGTCCCTGCAGCGCGTTGAGCAGCAGGAAGCCGATGCCGCCTGCGCCGACGACGCCCAGCAGGGTCGCGGAGCGGATGTTGTGGTCGAGCACGTACATCAGGTGGCTGACGAGCGCCGGCACCGACATGGGCACGGTCGAGGAGAAGAACACCTGCGCGCGGCTGCCGCCCGCGGCCGAGACGGCGCGCTCGGGGCCGTTCGGCACCTCCTCCATCGAGTCGCCGATGAGCTTGCCGAGCAGGCCCACACCGCCGATGCCGAGCGCCAGCGCACCGGCCTGCGGGCCGAAGCCGGTCGCGATGATGAACAGGATCGCCACGACGAGGTCGGGGATCGCACGCAGGAAGATCGTGATGCCGCGGAACGTGTTGCGCACCCACGGCGCGGGCGCGACGTTGCGCGCGGAGAGCGGGCCGATCACCGCCGAGATGATCGTCGCCAGCAGGGTGGCGGCGAACGCCACCTGGACGGTGGTGAGGACGGCGCCGATCACATCCCCCCAGTCACGGCTGCCGAACGACAGCGGCCACACGGCGCGGTCGAGAGCGGGGTTGTGGACCTGGTCCCACTGGGGCGAGAAGATCCTCAGCACCTCTGGCTGGGTGTAGAGGAACGATCCCACGACGATGGCGACGCCCAGCCAGATCCCGACGGTCGACGTGATGCGGGCGCGATCCCACGGCCGGTGCATGGCGGCCTCGATGCGCTCGTGCCGCTGCGCGACGACGTGGGGGCGGGCCGGGCCGGTGACGGCGGAGCCGGCGCGCTGCGAGATCGCGCGGGCGATCGCGGCGGCCGCGCCCTTGCCGCTCGGCTTCACGCCGAGCAGGCGCGCGCGCAGCAGCGACGAGACGATCTCGAACGCGAGGCACAGCGCGATGATGATGAGCACGAGCGGGATGACGCGGCGCATGCCCGACGGACCCGCGTGCAGGGCCTCGTCGAGCTCGAGGCCGATGCCGGCCACGCCGACGACACCCAGGATGACCGTGCCGCGGAGATTGATGTCGGCGCGATGCA
>NZ_JAPSJA010000177.1 GCF_031178525.1 Microbacterium sp. | reverse complement strand
ATCTACGACGTGACGGACCCCGACGCGCCGCGGCGCATCTGGTCCGACTCCTGCTGAACCCGGCGTCCGATCCGCGGGTCTGTGCCGAGCGCGTGCGGGTTCGACGCGACCGCGGGACCGCTCAGGCGCGCAGCCAGCGCCGGATCGCGAACCCGGCGGACAGCGCAGCGAGCACGACGCCGACGAGGACGATGACGGGCACCACGAGGAGCGCCTCCCCCATGCCGACCCACGGGATCGTGCTCATCCGCTCCGTGAGGTAGCCCTCGACGCCGAACCTGACCCCGAGCAGCACGGCGCCGCTCGCCAGCAGCGAGCCGATCAGCGCCGCCACGACGCCCTCCAGCACGAACGGCGTCTGGATGAACCGGTTCGAGGCACCCACGAGGCGCATGATGCCGACCTCGCGGCGCCGCGCGTACGCCGACAGCCGGATGGTCGTGCCGATGAGCAGCACGGCGGAGATCAGCATGAGGCCCGCGATCCCGACGGCCATGTACGTCGCGATCGTCAGCGCGGAGAACAGCGGATCCAGGTACTCGAGCTGGTCGGTGATCTGCTCCACGCCCTCGACGCCGTTGAACGCCTCGACGATGACATCGGAGCGGGACGGGTCGAGCAGATTGATGTGGAAGACCGCGTTCGTCTGCTCCTCGGTCAGCACGCCCGCGAGATCCGGCAGGTTCTCGACCAGCGACTGATACGCCTCGGCGGGCGACTGGAAGGTGAACTCCTGAATGAGCGGCGACAGCGTCTGCCCCTGCAGCTCGCTCTGCACCGCGGCGACCTGCTCCTCCGTCGCGACACCCCCGGTGCAGGTCTCGGTGTTCGAGATCGGCGAGCACATGTACACGTCGACCTGCGCGCGGTCCTGGAAGTAATCGCGCATGGTCGCGATCTGCGCCTGCATCAGGATGGCGGCGCCCACGAACGTGAGCGACACGAACGTCACGAGGATGACCGAGACGACCATCGACGCATTGCGTCGCAGGCCCGTCAGCACCTCCGACAGGATCAGCCCCACTCTCATGACGTCGGACCCACCTCGTCGTCGCGAGAGCGCAGGCCGAGGCGATCCGCCATGCCCAGCTCCTCGATGTGCAGCGGCTCGGACTGCGCGCTCTCGTCCGCCGCGGGCTGCTCCTCCGGCTCGTCCGCGAACGCGCCATGCGGCGCGGCCTCCTCGCCGCTCGGCGGCTCCTGCGGGAACGGATCCGGCTCCGCGGGTCGCGCGTCGTCGGTCATGAGATCGGCGAACAGCTCCTCCCGGGCGACCTCGACCGCCTCGGGAGCCGTCCCGGCGTACACGACCGCCGCGACCTCGGGAGCCTCGGCGACCCGGGGCGCCTCGGCAGCCTCGGTCGGGAGCGGCTGGATGACGCCGGTCGGGTTGCTCGTGACCTCGCGCTGCAGCTCGAGCACCGCGGTGAGCGCAGCGACGGCGGCCGCGCCGCGCTCGACCTGCGGCTCGAGCGTCTTGACGTGCGAGCGGTCGCCGTAGCCGCCGTGCCGCTCGTCGCGCACCAGCTGCCCGTTCTTGAGCTCGATCACGCGGCGCTGCATCTGGTCGACGTACGTCGCCTCGTGCGTCGCACACAGGATCGTGGTGCCCGACGCGTTGATGCGCTCGAGCAGCATCATGATGTCGACGGACGTCGCCGGGTCGAGGTTGCCGGTCGGCTCGTCGGCGAGCAGCACCTGCGGCCGGTTGACGAGGGCCCGCGCGATCGCGACGCGCTGCTGCTCGCCGCCCGACAGCTCGTGCGGCAGGCGCTTGGCCTTGTCGGCGAGTCCCACGAGCTCGAGCGCCTCAGGCACCGCCTGCCGGATGAAGGCGCGGGAGGAGCCGATCACCTGCAGCGTGAACGCCACGTTCTGGAAGACCGTCTTGGCGGGCAGCAGGCGGAAGTCCTGGAAGACCGAGCCGATGTGGCGCCGGAAGTACGGCGTGCGGCGGTGGGACAGGGTCTTGGTGTCACGTCCGAGCACGACCACGCGGCCGTCGCTCGGCGTGTCCTCGCGCAGGATCAGGCGCAGGCAGGAGGACTTGCCCGATCCTGACGCGCCGACGAGGAAGACGAACTCCCCGCGCTGGACCTCGAAGTCGACATCGTCGAGGGCCGGCATCGCGGTCCCCCGGTATCGCTTGGTGACGTGTTCGAACCGGATCATGGCGTACCGAGACTAAGCGCCGCCTCTCGCGACGCAGGGAGCGACACCCGATCCATCGAGACCGGACGGACGACCGGCGCCGCGCTCAGCGCGCGGTGGCGGTGCAGCCCGGCTTCGCGGGCTCACCCGCGAAGCGGGCAGCCGTCCAGGCGAGCACCTCCGGCACCAGGGGCGAGTCCGGCTCCACGAGCGGCACGTGTCCGCGACCTGCGAAGCTGCGATAGTCCACCTGCGCCCCGGCACGACAGAGCTCATGGACGAAGCGGTCCTGCACGTCGCGAGGGATGAGGGTGTCGTCCGCGCCCTGCCCGATCAGCAGGGGCGCGGAGGACGTCGGCGGAGGAGTGTTCTGTCGCAGCCGTGTCCCGAGCGGATCCGACAGCGGGTCGACGGCGAAGACGTTCGGGTCGCTCCCCATCCCGAGGACGGTCAGGACCGTCATCGCGGTGCTGGGCTCCGCGAGGCAGCGCGTCGAGATCTCCCGCACCGCGACCTCTGCACCCGGGCGCACGTACCTGTCGAACGAGACGTCGTCGTACAGCTGCGAGTAGGCGGCGATCACGAACGACGCGAAGACGCTGCCTCCCGTCATCCCGGCGAACTCCTCCACGAGCCCTTCCAGGTCGGCCGCGGGCGCGAACGCCGCCACACCGTCCAGCGGGACGTCCGGCGCGTAGTCGGACGCGAGCGCTCCCGCCCACAGCGCCGCACCGCCGCCCTGAGAATGACCCCACACGACCGTCTGCGCACCCAGGCGCGCGTCCTCCAGCCGGCGCGCGGCACGCACCGCGTCCAGCGCCGCGCGCCCGCTCGGCTCGCCGACGAGGTACGGATGCGGTCCTGTGGTGCCGAGGCCGATGTAGTCGGTCGCGACGAGCGCCCATCCGCGGGCGATCACCTCGCCCAGCACGAACATCGCGCCCGATTCGAAGGGCTCCGGAAGCAGTGACGGTGCGCACTGCTGGGCGAAGCCCGTCGTGCCGTGCGCCCAGTCGATCACGGGCCAGTCGCCGTCGCCCGCGGCGGGAACCACCACGATCCCACTCGACACGGCGGCCGAGCCGTCCGCGTTCGTCGTCGTGTACAGGATCCGCCACGCCTCGGCGCCCGCCGGCACGCCACGGGTGAACGGCTCGGCGCGGATGAGCTCGCCTGGTTGGTCGGGCACGACGCGCGGCGCCGCGTAGAACTCGTCGACGACCGGCGAGCCGCCCCGCAGCGCGGCGCTGAGCGCGGCCGCGCCGCCCGCGAGCAGCACCACGACGAGCGCGGCGATCGTGCGCACCCATCGTCGGGACCCGGTCGCCCGAGCCGGGCGCGGTCGCTGCGCCGCGCTCCTCCGTCCACGCAGCGTGTGCCAGACCTCGAGCGCTCCCGCGATCATCAGCCGGGCGCCGAAGACCACGGCGACCACGAGCATGGTGATGTCCGGCCAGAGCAGCGCCAGCAGGCCGAACGCGATGCCGGCGATCCCGAGCAGCCCCGACGCGAGCCGGGAATCGCTCGTGCTTGTGCTCGTGTCGCGGGAGAACGCGGTGACAAGCGAGAACAGGCCGTTCGCGAGCAGGCCCGCCGCGACGACGACCGACAGGGCACGCACCGTCAGTCCGGGCCAGACGAGCACGAGGACGCCGGCGCCGATCCACAGCGCGGCGACGGCCACGTGCCCGCGCGAGGCGGGTTCCCGTCCGGCGCCGTCGGCCCCACCCTCGAACTCGAGGATGCCGATCAGGATCAGTCCGGCGCCGAACAGCAGCGCCAGCTCGCCGAGCGAGGTCGTCGGCCGGACGAGCACCACCGCGCCCAGAACCAGGACGGCCGTGCCGAGGATGAGGTGCACCCACCGCGGCAGACGCGCGACCCACCGCTGCAGGAGCCACGGTCCGCGGCGCGCGGGCTCGCTCACGTCTCGTTCCTTCTGCTTCGGATCATGCCGACCGGCGTGACGGCTCCCGCCTCCCGGGTCAGTGCATGTCCTCGAGCTCCATGCCCTTGGTCTCGCGCACCTTCCACCACACGAAGATGAACGACGCGGCGGCGCACAGCGCGTAGAACCCGTAGGCGAACGTGAGGCCGATGCCGCTGAGCACGGGGAAGGTCGTGGAGATCACGAAGTTCGCGACCCACTGCGCTGCCGCGGCGACGGCGAGCGCGCTGGCGCGGATCCGATTGGGGAACATCTCTCCGAGCAGCACCCACACGATCGGTCCCCACGTCGCGCCGAAGCCGACGACGAACAGGTTCGCGCCGATCAGGGCGACGATCGACCACGGCGCCTCCAGTTCTGCGGTCGTGGTCCCGTCCTGCGTGACGAGCTCGGCGAACGAGAAGGCGACTGCCATGGCCGCGAGCGCGACCGTCATGATGACGGAGCCCACGAGGAGCATCTTCCGGCGGCCCACGCGGTCGACGAGCACGATGGCGACGATCGTCACGAGGATGTTCGTGACGGACGTGATGACCGACGTCAGCAGGGCGCTGGACTCGTCGAATCCGACCGAGCGCCACAGCGTCGTCGAGTAGTAGAAGATCACGTTGATGCCGACGAACTGCTGGAACACCGACAGCAGGATTCCGACCCACACGATCGGCTTGAGCCCCAGTGCGGGACCCAGGAGGTCACGGAACGACTCCTTCTGCTCCGACTCCAGCGAATCGCGGATCTGCTGGATCTTGAGGTTCGTGTCCTTCTCGCCCGTGAAGTCGAGCAGGACCTGCGACGCCTTGTCGTTCTCGCCGCGCAGCACAAGATACCGCGGCGACTCCGGCAGGCGCAGCGCCATCACGCCGTAGATGATCGCGGGGATCGCCTCGATCATGAACATCCAGCGCCACGCCGGCAGCCCCAGCCAGAGCACCTCTGCGGCACCGCCCG
>NZ_JAPSJA010000176.1 GCF_031178525.1 Microbacterium sp. | reverse complement strand
TGCAGTCCGTCGGCGAGGTCGGCCGCGTGCGCGGCCGCGCCGAGAGCGACGCGCAGCAGCTCCCGCAGCGTGGGCCACTCGGCGTGCCACGCGCCGTCGGGGCGCTCGTCGACCGCGAGCGCCGCCGTCGTGTGCAGCGTGGCGCCGAGGTGCGGGCCGCGCAGAGCCGCCGAGCGGATCAGCACCGAGCGCGCCGGGTTCTGCTTCTGCGGCATGGCGGAGGACCCGCCGCCGGATCCCTCCGCGAGCTCGCCGATCTCGGTGCGCGAGAGCGTCGCGACATCCGCCGCGAGCACACCGAGCGCATCCAGTGCCTGCACGAGCGCGTCGCCGAGCTCCGTCACGGGCCAGCGCGCCGTGTGCCACGGGGCGTCCGGCGCGGCGAGTCCCACGGCGTCGGCGAACGCCGCCGGCAGACGGGCCGCGCGATCGGCCCCGAGGATCTCGACGAACGAGGCGAGGGTGCCCCCGGCGCCGCCGAGCTGCGCGGGCAGGCAGTCGCGTGCGGCGGCGAGCCGCTCGCGCGAACGACGGAGCGCACGCAGCCAGTTCGCTGCGCGCAGTCCCGTGGTCGTGGGAACGGCGTGCTGAGTGAGCGTGCGGGCCGCGGCCGTCTGATCGCGGTGCTCGCGCGCGAAGCGCTCCAGCGCCTCGGTCGTCGCATCGAGGCTCGACAGCACGTGCCCGGCCGCGTCCTTCGCCACCATCATCAGGGCGGTGTCCAGGATGTCCTGGCTCGTCGCGCCGCGGTGCACCCAGGGCCGCACGAGGGCGCCCGCCGCCTGGCGCAGCCGCTTCACGAGCGGGATCACGGGATTGCCGCCCGCGATGCCGGCGAGGGCGAGTTCGCGCGCATCGAGCATCGCCGCCCCTGCGCCCTCATCCAGCAGCGCGGCGAGTCCGCGCGCGTCGGCGAGCACGCCGGCGCGATCGCGCTCCTGGTCGAGGCCGCCGACCGCGGCGTACGCCTCGACGAGCCCGATCTCGGCCGTCACGAGGGCGGCGAGCACCGCATCGTCGGTGACAGGAGCTTCCCGCCCGGCCGTCGCGGGCGACAGCAGCCCTTGATCGAGCCCGGAGCGAGAGACGTCAGAAGGCAATGCGGTCCTATCCGAAGACAAGAAAGGCAGTCTCCTTGTCGCCCTGCAGGTGGATGTCGTGGCGAAGGTACCCCTCGGGCGTGCGCGTGGCGGTGAGCGACGCGCGCTCGGACTCGCTCAGCTGCGACAGGAAGGGGTCGGCGGCACGCAGGTCGTCGTGCTCCGGCAGGTAGATGCGGGTGTGCAGCTTGTCCGGCAGGCCGCGCGCGTAGACGACCGCGGCGATGAAGGGCGCCCTGCCGCCGATCGGGCCGGGATTGCGCGTCCAGAAGTGGAAGCGGCCCTCGTCGGTCGTCATGGCGCGGCCGAAGCCCGTGAACGAGTACCCGTCGCGGTGCAGCGAGCCGCGCGCATCGGGGATCGAGCCGTCGGCGTCCGCGCCGAAGATCTCGATCACCGCGTCGGGGATCGGCGCGCCCGCACCGTCGTAGATCGCGCCGGTCAGCACGATCGCCCCGGGACTGTGCGGGAAGGCGACCTCGTTCATCCGGTCGTATTCGAGACCGAACTTGAAGAACGGGCCGATGGTCTGCCCGGCCGTGGGCTCGAGCGTCTTCTCTCCGAGCGACATGTCAGTGCTCTCCCTCTTCCGGCTCGAACCAGGTGGCGTCGGGGCCGTCGACGACGATGTCCCAGCGGTATCCCATCGAGAACTCGGGCACCGTCAGGTCGTGGTCGTACGCCGCGATCAGGCGGTCGCGATCCTTCTCATCCCGGATCGAGTTGTAGATGGGGTCGAGCGCGAACAGCGGGTCGCCCGGGAAGTACATCTGCGTGATGATCCGCTGCGTGAAGCCCGAGCCGAACACCGAGAAGTGGATGTGGGCGGGACGCCAGGCGTTGATGTGGTTCTTCCACGGATACGGGCCCGGCTTGATCGTCGTGAAGTGGTACTCGCCGTCGTCGTTCGTGATCGTGCGGCCCGCTCCCGTGAAGTTGGGGTCGAGCGGCGCGGGGTGCTGGTCGCGCTGGTGGATGTAGCGGCCGGCGGCGTTGGCCTGCCAGATCTCGATGAGCTGGTTGCGGATCGGACGCCCCCAGCTGTCGAGCAAGCGACCGGTCACGGTCATCCGCTCGCCCTGAGGCTCTCCGGTGTGCTGCAGCGTCAGATCGGACTCGATCGCGGCGACGTCGCGCTGGCCGAACGCCGGCGAGTAGAGCTCGATCGTCTCGGGGTCGACGAGACGGGGATTCTTGGTCGGGTGGCGCAGGAGGCTCGAGCGGTACGGCGGGAAGTCCCGGATGGTCTTCGGCAGCTGCTCGCGGCCCGCGACGCGCTCCGCGAACCCGGCGTGGAGATCCTGGATCTCCCGAGTGATCTGGGACTGCGGCGGGAAGTCCGCGGACCGCAGGAGCGACTCCGGCGCGGCCGCCTGGGGCGCGGTGTCAGTCATAACGTCTCCTTCGACGATCGGGTCGTCTCAGGCTGACACCGCGATCGACGGGAGGCGCCCGTTTTTCTCACTCAGTGACAGTCGTTCTGACGACGCTCCCACTGTACGGGACTTGTGAATCAGAACGAACGCAGCGCGCGGCCCAGATCGGCCGCCGTCTGCGTCACGAGCGCACCCAGCCGACGCGTGTCGGCGCCGTCGATGCGGGTGACGACGCCCAGGGCCGTGGGCGGCAGGCCCGCGACGGATCCGACGGGCGCCGCGACCGAGACATTGCCGAGGGTCATCTCCTCGCGCGTCGTCGCGTAGCCACGGGCGCGAGCCCTGTCGACCTCGGCGCGCACGGCGTCGGGTTCGACGATGGAGTGCATCGTCTCGCGCTCCAGCGGCCGCGACAGGAACCGCTCGAGCCAGTCGCCGGTCTGGGTCGCGAGCAGCGCCTTGCCGACGCCCGTCGTGTGCAGCGGCTGACGGCCGCCCATCCTGCTGAGCGTCGGGATCGACGAGCGTCCGGTCAGTCGTCCGACGAACAGCGCGGAGGCCCGCTCGGGCGCCGGCGCGTCCAGCACGGCGAGGTGCACGTTCTCGCCCGTCGCCTCGTACAGGCGGGACATGTAGGGAAGCGCGGTCTCCCGCAGGCGCAGGGCCAGCGGCGAGAGCTCTCCGAGCTCCCAGAGGCGGGCGCCCACCGCATAGCGGCGCCCGGGCGTGCGCGCGAGCAGGCCGAGCTCCAGCATCTGCGCCAGGATGCGATGCAGCGTCGAGGATGACAGGCCTGTCAGCGCGCCGAGGCGCGACGCCGAAAGCTCCGGCTCATCCGCGGTGAAGCAGCTCAGGATCCGCATCGTCCGGGCGAGCATTCCGTCGGCGTCGACGGTGGACGGCGCGATCCCCATGACGGTGTCGCTGATCGTGGCGCTCGACATGGTGACACCGTAGCCAGCGCGGGCGCCGTTCCCTCAGGGGGTTGACGGATCGACGAGGGGTTGCAAGCCGGTATCTCAGTCTGCGGCGGACGCGGCGGCGGCGAGCCCGGTGAGCGGGTCTGGATACGATCGACAGATGCGGATCGACGGCCTCACCGACCACGCCTGCCTGATCGTCTCGGGCCCCGACCAGCACGGGATCGTCGCTGCCGTGACCACGCTCCTCGCGCGGCACGACGCCAACATCGTCTCCCTCGACCAGCACTCGACCGACCCGGTCGGCGGCGACTTCTTCCAGCGCGTGGTGTTCCACCGCGCGGCCCTCGAGGACGCGATCGGCGAGCTCGAGGCCGACCTTGCCGCGACCCTCGAGCCGTTCGGCCTCACGTGGCGCCTGCGCGACATCTCCATCCCGAAGCGCATGGCGATCCTGGCGTCGACCGAGGACCACTGCCTGCTCGACCTGCTGTGGCGCCACCGGCGCGGCTCGCTGCCCGTCGAGATCCCGATGGTCATCTCGAACCACACCCGGACGGCCGACGACGTCGCGTCCTTCGGCGTGCCGTTCGTGCACGTGCCGTCCCAGAAGGGGCCCGACAAGAGCGCGTCCGAGGCGGCCATCCTGCGCCACCTCGCCGAGGCCGACGTCGACTTCGTCGTGCTGGCGCGGTACATGCAGATCCTGTCGGGCGACTTCCTGCAGAAGGTCGGCGTGCCCGTGATCAACATCCACCACTCGTTCCTGCCGGCGTTCATCGGAGCCAACCCGTACCAGAAGGCGAAGGACCGCGGCGTGAAGCTGATCGGCGCGACCGCCCACTACGTGACGGAGGAGCTGGACGAGGGGCCGATCATCGAGCAGGACGTCGTGCGCGTGACGCACGCGGACAGCACGCCCGAGCTGCGCCGCCGCGGCGCGGATGTGGAGCGGGCCGTGCTCTCGCGCGCCGTGCTGTGGCACGCGCAGGATCGCGTGCTCCGCAGCGGCAATCACACGATCGTCTTCTGACCGGCGACGACGCCGGTGCCGGCCTCGCCCGGCCGATCGCGTCAGCCGGGCCGCGTCAGCTGCGGCGCGCCTGCGGACGAGAGCGCCAGCGGCCGGCCAGCGCGTCGAGAGACGAGCGCAGAGCGAACAGGGCCTCGCGCGCGCCGGGGAGGCGCCGCGCGCGGGCCCGGCGCCGGGCGATGTGGCGGATGCCGCCGAGGGGCGCGGGAAGAATCCGCGGAGCGCTGCCGACGTGCCGGCGGCGGATCCGATCAGGGTGAGCGGTGCAGCTGCTCATGACGTGGCCTCCCGTCTGTGCCGAGGTGGATGAGCCGCGCCATCGAGGCTAAAGTGAGAGGGTGACTCCGTTCGGAGGATCCCTCCGTTTAGAGTAGCGGAGGATTCCTCCGGTTCGCAAGCCGTTTCCTGATCCGCCCGCACGAGGAGGGACGATGTCGGAACAGACCACCGAGGCGCTGCCGTCCTGGACGGGCATCCAGCGCCCCCATCGCGCCGACGCGCGGCGCAACTTCGACGCGCTGATCGCCGCCGCACGCGACGCGTTCGCCGAGCACGGCACGGGCGCGTCGCTCGAGGACATCGCGCGCCGCGCGGGCGTCGGGATCGGCACGCTGTACCGCAACTTCCCGA
>NZ_JAPSJA010000022.1 GCF_031178525.1 Microbacterium sp. | reverse complement strand
GGCGCCGCTCGGCTCAGGCGAGGCCGTGCTCGAACGCGAACACGACGAGCTGCACACGGTCGCGCAGCGCGAGCTTGGTGAGGATGCGACTGATGTGCGTCTTGACCGTCGCCTCGCTGAGGAACTCGCGCGCCGCGATCTCGGCGTTGCTGAGGCCGCGGGCGGCGAGCGCGAAGATCTCCCGCTCACGCTCCGTCAGATCGGAGTACGACGGCGGCACGGGGCGCGGCGCCTCCGCGAAGTGGGCGAACAGCTCGCGCGTCGCGGCCGCCGCGATGACCGACGATCCGGCGTGCACCGTGCGGATCGCGGCCAGCAGGAATTCGGGATCGGCGTCCTTCAGGAGGAAGCCGGACGCGCCCTGCCGGATCGCACGGGCCGCCGCCTCGTCGAGGTCGAACGTCGTCAGCATGACGACCTTCGGCGGATCCGGTCGCGTCAGCAGCTCGGCGGTCGCGGCGAGGCCGTCCATCACGGGCATGCGGATGTCCATCAGCACGACGTCGGGACGCGTCGCGGCGACCACGTCGAGCGCCTCACGCCCATCGCCCGCCTCGCCGACCACCTCGAGGTCGGGCTGGGACGCGACGAGCATGCGGATGCCCGCGCGGAACAGGGCCTGGTCGTCCACCAGCGCGACACGGATCATCCGTCGATCCTGCCAGGACCGATCGGGATCTCGCCGCGCACGATCCACGCGTCGCCCTCGCGGCCGGCATCGAGGCGGCCACCCGTGAGCTGCGCGCGCTCGCGCATGCCGATCACGCCGTGACCGCCCGGCTCCGTCGCGCGCGCCTCGACGCGGACGACGTTGCGCACGCCGAGCACGACGCGGTCCGGCAGCCAGGCGAGCGAGACCTCGACCGGCCCGCCGTCGCCGTGGCGCAGGGCGTTGGTGAGCGCCTCCTGCAGGATCCTGTACACCGCCAGCTGCACGGCGGCGGGCGGGGTGCCGGGAGGTGCGGGGTCGACGTCCACGCGGAGGTCCACGCCCGCGGCGCGCACCTGGCCGTACAGCTGCTCGAGGTCGGCGAGCGTCGGCTGGGGCCCGTCCCCCTGCCGGTGCCGCAGCTGCGTCAGCAGCAGCCGCACATCCGCGAGCGCCGAGCGGGCGGTCTGGCTGATCGTCGTGAGGGCGTCGGTCGCGGCCGCGGGATCGACCGCCGCGGCGTAGCGCGCGCCGTCGGCCTGGGCGATCACGACGGCGAGCGAGTGCGCCACGACGTCGTGCATGTCGCGGGCGATGCGGCCGCGCTCCTCCTCGGCGGCAGCGCGCTCCTCGGCCTCGCGCTGGGCGCGCCGGTCGTCGCGCGCGCGGAAGACTGCGCGGAAAAGCGCGCCGAGCGTCCACGACAGCAGCAGCGCGAACAGGGCCGCGATGAAGCCCGAAAGGGCGGCGAAAGCGGTCTGGGCGGTCAAGGGCGATCCGGGAACGCCCCACAGAGGGGCGACGGTGAGGTAGATCGCGATGATCAGCGCGCCGACAAACGCCGATGCGAACCCGAGCCAGAACACCAGACGCGAGCCGTAGGCGGCGGTCGCGAAGAGCACCGCGAAGATCGCGACGTTCGTGAGCATGGGCGGCTGCGTCGTGCCCACCTGCCACAGCGCGCCGATCCACGCCACGGCGAGCGCGAGCGGCGGAGACGCACGGCTGAGCAGCAGCGCGCCCGTCATCAGCGCGACCGTGACCGAGGCGAAGGCCAGCGACACCTCGCCGAGCGACGCCATGGTCACGAACGAGACCGCCGCGAACACCACCACGGCCGTGACATCGATCGCCCACTGCGTGGGGGTGACCGTGCGGAAGAGCCGCGACAGGCGCCGCCGCCAGTCGTCGACGGGCGGTCGCGTGTCGGAGGCGCTGCGGGGTTCCATCCCCTTCACCGTACGGTCGCGCACGATCCGGCACATCCGCCGCGGGATGTATCCGCGGCACGCCTCCTGCCGCGGCACGATGCACAGCGAAGGCAGAACCGGCGCATCCGGGAGGCTGCGCGCTCCGTCGGGGTGGCTGTGCCTTCGTTGTGCGCGCCCGCGGGACGGGGCCCGTCCGCCGAGGGGCGCCGCCGTAGGCTGATCCGGTGGATCCTCTGCACGACCCGAACCGCCGTCACTTCGCCTCCGACAACTACGCCGGCGCGCACCCCGAGGTGATCGCCGCCCTCGCCGCGGCGAACAGCGGGCACACCGTGTCGTACGGCGAGGACCCCTACACCGCGCGGCTGCAGGAGCAGTTCGTGGAGCTGCTCGGAGATGGCGTCGAGGCGTTCCCCGTGTTCAACGGCACGGGCGCGAACGTCACCGCGCTGCAGTCGATGCTCACCCGCTGGGGCGCCGTGATCGCGCCCGCCATGGCGCACATCAACACGGACGAGGGCGGCGCCCCCGAGAAGGTCGGCGGGTTCAAGATCGTCCCCGTCGCCGCTGCGGACGCGAAGCTGACGCCCGAGGCCATCCGCTCGGTCGCGGGATCGCGCGGCGTGCATCAGGCGGTTCCCCAGGCGGTGTCGATCACGCAGTCGACAGAGCTCGGCACGCTCTACTCGGTCGATGAGATCGCGGCGATCGCCGACACCGCGCACGGGCTCGGCCTCAAGGTGCACGTCGACGGGGCCCGGATCGCGAACGCGGCCGCCGCTCTCGGCACGCCCCTGCGGTCGTTCACGCGCGACGCGGGTGTGGACGTGCTGAGCTTCGGCGGCACGAAGAACGGCGCGATCGGCGCCGAGGCTGTCGTGGTACTGAACCCGGACGCGGTCGACGGGATCGCGTTCCTGCGGAAGTCGGCGATGCAGCTCGCCTCGAAGATGCGCTTCGTGTCGGCGCAGCTCGTCGCGCTGCTGAGCGACGACCTGTGGCTGCGCGGCGGTGCGCACGCCAACGCCATGGCGGCCCGCCTGCGATCCGGAATCGAGTCCGGGCTCGCCGACGGATCCATCCGGGATGTGTCGTTCACGCAGCCGACGCAGACGAACGGGATCTTCGCGATCCTCCCCTCCGGCGCCGCCGACCGGCTGCGCGAGCGCTTCCGGTTCTACGACTGGAACGAGGCGACCGGCGAGGTGCGCTGGCTCACGAGCTGGGACACCACAGAGGCCGACGTGGACGCCTTCGTGGCTGCGATCGCCGAGGCGACCGCGGCATAAGCACGCGCCCGCGGCCGACGACGCGGCGCTCTTCGGCGCGCGTTCGCGGGCCGACGACGCGGCCCGACTTTTTTCTCGCCGACCCCTTGCGCGGAGAACGTGCGTTCCCCTACAGTCATGTCCAGGCGAGAACGACCGTTCTCCGAAGGAGAGGGACATCATGGGCTACATCACCGTCGGAACCGAGAACTCGACTCCGATCGAGCTGCACTACAAGGACCAGGGCGCCGGACAGCCGGTCGTCCTCATCCACGGCTACCCGCTGGACGGCGACAGCTGGGAGAAGCAGACCCGCGAGCTGCTGGCCGCCGGCTACCGCGTCATCACGTACGACCGCCGCGGCTTCGGCGGCTCCTCGAAGGTCGCCGACGGCTACGACTACGACACCTTCGCCGCCGACCTCAACACGGTGCTCGAGACGCTCGACCTGCGCGACGTCATCCTGGTGGGCTTCTCGATGGGAACCGGCGAGCTCGCTCGCTACACCCGCATCTACGGCACCGAGCGCGTCGCGAAGCTCGCATTCCTCGCCTCCCTCGAGCCCTTCCTCGTCGAGCGCGACGACAACCCCGAGGGCGTGCCGCAGTCGGTGTTCGACGGCATCGTCGACGCCGCCAAGAGCGACCGCTACGCCTGGTTCACGCAGTTCTACAACGACTTCTACAACCTCGACGAGACGCTCGGATCCCGCATCAGCGAGGAGACCGTCCGCGCCAGCTGGATCACCGCCGTGGGCAGTGCGCCGGTCGCCGCCTACGCGGTCGTCGCCTCCTGGATCGAGGACTTCCGCGCCGACGTCGCCGCCGTTCGCGATGCGGGGCTCCCGACGCTGATCCTGCACGGCACGAAGGACAACATCCTGCCGATCGACGCCACGGGCCGCCGCTTCCACGAGGCCGTGCCGGCCGCGCAGTACGTGGAGATCGAGGGCGCACCCCACGGCCTGCTGTGGACGCACGCCGATGAGGTCAACGCCGCACTGCTGCCCTTCGTGCAGTCCTGACCGCACGCGCAGCGGGGTGGAGAACTCCGGTTCTCCACCCCGCTACGATTTTCTCCAGGGGAGGAGGATCGACATGGGCGACGTGGACGTGCGCGATCAGATCATCGGCGCGGCGGACCGGCTGTTCTACGGCCAGGGCATCGGCAGCGTCGGGATGGACGCGGTGCGGGACGCCGCGGGGGTCTCGCTGAAGACGATCTACCGGCAGTTCCCCTCCAAGGAGCAGCTCGTGCTCGGCGTGCTCGCGCATCGCCACGCGCTCTGGACCCGGGGCATCGACGCGGCCGTCGCGCAGGCGGGCTCCCCGCGCGAGCGGCTGCTCGCCGTGTACGACCACCTCGCCAACTGGTTCGAGGAGGACGACTTCCGCGGGTGCGGCTTCATCAACGCGTTCGGCGAGCTCGGCGCGACGAGCTCGGCGGTCGCCGACGCCGTGCGCGAGCACAAGCTGTCCTTCCAGGCCTATGTCGACCGGCTGGTCGCGGACGCGGGTGCTCCGGCATGGCTGGGCCCCCAGCTGGCGATCCTCGCGGAGGGCGCGCAGACGACCGCGGCGATCCTCGGCACGCCGAACACCGCGGCCGTCGCGCGCGATGCCGCCGCGACGCTCATCGACGCCGCGCTCTCCTAGTCGGCCGATCGGCTCGCCGGTCGCCCGGGCCGTCGCGGGCGGGGAAGCCGTCAGCGCAGGGCGCCGACGCTCGCGAGCGCGGTGCGGATGAGCGTGGAGCGCCCGCCCTCCATCTCGGATGCGAGCGTCTCGGACGACGCCTCCTCGGGCGTCATCCACGTGACCTCGAGGGCATCCTGTCGCGGCTCGCACGTGCCCGTGACGGGCACGACGAATGCGAGTGAGACGGCGTGCTGGCGGTCGTCGTGGTACGGGCTGACGCCGGGGATCGGGAAGTACTCGGCGACCGTGAAGGGCACGGGCGACGGCGGCAGCAGCGGGAACGCCATGGGGCCGAGGTCGTTCTCGAGGTGACGGAACAGCGCGTCGCGCACGGTCTCGCCGTAGCGCACGCGGCCCGACACGATCGTGCGGGTGATCTCTCCGATCGGCGTCGCGCGCAGCAGGATGCCGACCTGCGTCACGGCGCCCGTGCCGTCGGTGCGCACCGGCACGGCCTCGACGTACAGCATCGGCATGCGACGGCGGATCTCCGCCAGCTCGATGTCGGTCAGCCACGCGGGGTTCGCGCCGCCGCCGGGCACGCCTCCGAAGCCGGCCGCGCCCACGGCGGAGAAGTCCGCGTCGTCCGAGGGCTGGTCGTCGGGATCGGGGTCGGGAGTGCGTACGGCCATGCATCCTGTATACCCGCAGCGGATGGGATCGCACCGCACTGTGGAGGAACGTCGGCCCCTCGCGGCAGGATGGACGGGTGCCTGAGACCCCGATCCTGGATGACGCGGCGGTGCTGTGGTCGCAAGAGCCGGCGGGGCGTCCGTTGCTCGTGCTGCTGCACGGCTACGGCGCCGACGAGCGCGATCTGTTCGCCCTGACGCCGCACCTGCCGGCGGAGTTCGCGGTCGCGGCCGTGCGGGCACCGCTCGAGCCGCCGTTCCCGACCCCCGGCCGATCCTGGTACCCGATCGAGGGGCTCGAGAGCCGCGACGCCGCGCATGTGACGCGCGCGGGCGCTTCGCTGCTGACCTGGCTCGACGCCGTGGCATCGCGGGCGACGAGCGTCGGTCTGCTCGGCTTCTCGCAGGGCGGCGCGGTGGCGCTGCAGGCGCTGCGGCTGGATCCCGGGCGCTTCTCGTTCGTCGTGAACATCTCGGGCTACGTCACACCGGGTGAGCTGCCGAGGGATGCTGAGCTCGCCGAGCGCCGCCCGCCCGTGTTCTGGGGCCGCGGCCTGCTCGACGACGTCATCCCCGGCCCGCTCGTCCTGCACACGACGGACTGGCTGCCGGGCCACAGCGACCTCGTCGGCCGCATCTATCCCGATCTGCGTCACGCCGTCTCCGAGCAGGAGCTCGCCGACGTGCGCGTGTTCCTCGAGAAGCAGCTGGATCAGCCGGGCTGATCACCGTCGTCCGGGGGCTCGTCGGGGGTGCGCGTCGTCTCCGCGAACACCATCGCGAAGAGGACGCCGAACACGATGCCGAACGCGACGTTGCCGAGCGCGACGGCGAACGCGAGGCCGAAGGCGAGACCGAGCGGCCAGTTCCACTGAGCGGTTTTCTGTGCGGTCATGCGGTCGACGCTACGAGCTCGCGGCAGCGCGCACTTCCCCCGCGAGACGGATTCCCGCGCCCGATGTCCGACGCCGGGGGCAGGATGGTCAGGTGGATGTGCTCGATCGGTTCGCGCCCGCGACGCGGGAGTGGTTCCGTGGCGCGTTCAAGGCGCCGACCGCCGCGCAGAGCGGCGCGTGGGACGCCATCTCGCAGGGCCGCCACGCGCTCGTCGTGGCACCGACCGGGTCGGGCAAGACGCTGTCGGCGTTCCTCTGGGGGATCGACCGCGTCCTGCGCGAGAAGCAGAGTCGCGAGACGGATCCGAAGACGCAGCGCACGCGCATCCTGTACATCTCGCCGCTGAAGGCCCTCGGCGTCGACGTCGAGCGCAACCTGCGCTCCCCGCTCGTGGGCATCTCGCAGGCCGCCCGGCGCCTGGGCGAGCCCGCGCCCGACGTGAGCGTGGGCGTGCGGTCGGGCGACACGCCCTCGAGCGACCGGCAGCGGCTGGTGCGGCAGCCGCCGGACATCCTGATCACGACGCCGGAGTCGCTGTACCTGATGCTCACGAGCCAGGCGCGCGAGACGCTGCGCGAGGTGCATACGGTCATCGTCGACGAGGTGCACGCGGTCGCCGCGACGAAGCGCGGGGCACACCTCGCCGTGAGCCTCGAGCGACTCGATGACCTGCTCGAACGGCCCGCGCAGCGGATCGGCCTGTCGGCGACCGTGCGCCCGATCGACGAGGTCGCGCGGTTCCTGGGCGGCACCGCCCCCGTCGACATCGTCGCCCCGCGCGCGTCGAAGACGTTCGAGCTGAGCGTGACCGTTCCGATCGCCGACATGCAGAACCCGCCGCCCGCGGCGGGCGCCGCCCCCGCCGCCGAGGCGGGTGACGACGGCGAGTGGTTCGCGCCCGAGCAGACGGAGATGACCGGGTCGATCTGGCCGCACGTCGAGGAGGCGATCGTCGATCGCATCCTGTCGGCGCGCTCCACGATCGTGTTCTCGAACTCGCGCCGGCTCGCCGAGCGGCTGACCGCGCGGCTGAACGAGATCTACAGCGAGCGGCTCGGTCTCGACCTGCCCGACCCCGCCGTGCCGGCGGCCATGATGGCGCAGGCGGGAGCGACCGCCGGCGCCGACCCCGTGCTCGCGAAGGCGCACCACGGATCGGTGTCCAAGGAGCAGCGCGCGATCGTCGAGGAGCAGCTGAAGTCGGGCGAGCTGCGGTGCGTGGTCGCGACGAGCAGCCTCGAGCTCGGCATCGACATGGGAGCCGTCGACCTCGTGATCCAGGTCGAGGCGCCTCCCAGCGCGGCCAGCGGGCTGCAGCGCGTGGGGCGCGCCGGGCACCAGGTCGGCGAGATCTCGCGCGCGGCGCTGTTCCCCAAGCACCGCAGCGACGTCCTGCACACGGCGATCGTGACCGAGCGCATGCTCGCGGGGCAGATCGAGGCGATCGCGGTGCCGCAGAACCCCCTCGACATCCTCGCCCAGCAGACCGTCGCCGCCACGGCCCTCGGCTCGATCGAGGTCGAGCACTGGTTCGAGACCGTGCGGCGCAGCGCGCCGTTCCGCTCGCTGCCGCGCAGCGCGTTCGAGGCGACCCTCGACCTGCTCGCCGGACGCTACCCGTCCGACGAGTTCGCCGAGCTGCGGCCGCGCCTCGTGTGGGATCGCGACGCCGGCACGATCGAGGGGCGTCCGGGAGCGCAGCGCCTCGCGGTCACGAGCGGCGGCACGATCCCCGACCGCGGGCTGTTCGGCGTCTTCATCGCGGGTGAGACCCGCAACGCGCGCGTGGGCGAGCTCGACGAGGAGATGGTCTACGAGTCGCGCGTGAACGACGTGTTCACGCTCGGCACCACGAGCTGGAAGATCGTCGAGATCACGCACGACCGCGTCAACGTCGTGCCCGCCTTCGGGCAGCCGGGCAAGGTGCCGTTCTGGCACGGGGACGGGCTCGGCCGCCCGGCCGAGCTGGGCGAGGCGCTCGGCCGGTTCGCGCGGGAGCTCAGCTCCATCGCACCCGACGACGCCGAGCGGCGGCTGGTCGAGGCCGGCCTGGACGAGTACGCGCGTCAGAACCTGCTCGGCTACCTCGCCGAGCAGAAGGAGGCGACCGGCACGCTGCCGACCGACCGATCGCTCACGGTCGAGCGCGGCCGGGACGAGGTCGGCGACTGGCGGATCATCCTGCATTCCCCGTACGGCATGCACGTGCATGCGCCCTGGGCGCTTGCGGTGAACGCGCGCATCCGAGAGCGTCTGGGCGTGGAGGGATCCGCCGTCGCGAGCGACGACGGCATCATCGCCCGCATCCCCGACGCCGAGTCCGAGCCGCCCGGCGCCGAGCTGTTCGTGTTCGATCCGGACGAGCTGGAGCGGATCGTCACGGACGAGGTCGGCGGATCCGCGCTGTTCGCCTCGCGGTTCCGCGAGTGCGCCGCCCGCGCGCTGCTGATGCCCCGGCAGAACCCGGGCAAGCGCAGTCCGCTGTGGCAGCAGCGTCAGCGGTCAGCCCAGCTGCTCGAGGTCGCGCGCCGTCATCCCACGTTCCCGATCATCCTCGAGACGCTGCGCGAGGTGCTGCAGGACGTCTACGACCTGCCCGCCCTGCTGCGCGTCGTGCGGAGCATCGGCGAGCGGCGGATCCGGCTGGTCGAGACCGAGCCCGGCCAGCCGTCGCCGTACGCGCGCGACCTCCTGTTCGGCTACGTCGGCGCCTTCATGTACGAGGGCGACTCGCCGCTCGCCGAGCGGCGCGCGGCCGCGCTGTCGGTCGACCCGTCGCTGCTGTCCGAGCTGCTCGGCAAGGTCGAGATGCGCGAGCTGCTCGACCCCGACGTCATGGCGCAGTTCGAGGCCGAGGTTCAACGCCTCGCACCGGACCGCCGCGCACGTGGCGTCGAGGGCGTCGCGGATCTGCTGCGCGTGCTCGGCCCGCTCGCGGTCGACGAGGTCGCCGCGCGGCTCGAACCCGCGGACGGCCCGACGGGCGAAGACACCGTGCCGGTCGACCGAGCCGACGCCTCGTCGACAGCTCCCGCGCTCGCGGAGGCGGCAGCCCACCTCGAGGCGCTCGTGACGACGCGCCGCGCCATCCGCGTCTCCATCGCCGGGTCGGACAGATACGCGGCGATCGAGGACGCCGGGCGCCTGCGCGATGCGCTCGGCGTCGCGCTGCCCGTGGGCGTCCCCGTCGCCTTCCTCGAACCGCTGCCCGACCCGCTCGGCGACGTCGTCTCGCGCTACGCGCGCACGCACGGGCCGTTCACCACGGCGGCGGTCGCCGAGCGGCTCGGCATCGGCGCGGCCGTCGCCCGGCACGCGCTGCAGCGCCTCGAGGGCCAGGGTCGCCTGGTCAGCGGCTTCTTCCTCGCCGACGCTGGCGTCTCGGACGAACCCGAGTGGTGCGACGCCGAGGCCCTGCGGCGGATCCGGATGCGCTCGCTCGCGGCTCTGCGCGGCAGCGTCGAGCCCGTCTCCCCCGACGCCTACGCACGCTTCCTCCCCGACTGGCAGCACGTCACGCGCCCGCTCGAGGGCGTCGACGGCGTGCTGGCGGCCATCGATCAGCTGGCCGGTGTGCCGATCCCCGCGAGTGCCTGGGAGTCGCTCGTGCTGCCGTCCCGCGTGCGCGACTACACGCCCGGCATGCTGGACGAACTCACCGCGACGGGCGAGGTCGTCTGGTCGGGCCACGGGTCGCTGCCGGGCCGCGACGGCTGGGTCGCGCTGCACGCCGCCGACGCCGCGCCGCTCACGATCCCGCCGTCCGACATCGAGATCGCGACGGACTCGCTCGAGTCCCGGCTGATCCGCGCCCTCGCAGGAGGCGGCGCGTACTTCGCCGCGCAGCTGCGTGAGCTGGCGCAGGGGGAGACCGAGATCGGCACGGTCGAGGCGCTGTGGAACCTCGTGTGGGCGGGCCGCGTCACGAACGACACGTTCGCGCCCATTCGGTCGCTGCTGGGGGCGGGATCGCAGGCGCACCGCTCGGCGCGTCGAACGCCGCGCGCCCGGCTCTACCGCGGCGCGTCCCTCTCCCGCCCCAGTTTCGGCGGCACGGCATCCACGCCGCCCCGCGCGCAGCCCTCGGGTGGACGCTGGTCGCTGCTGCCCGATCCGGAGCCCGATGCGGCCGTGCGCCACACCACCACCGCGTCGCTGCTGCTCGACCGCTACGGCGTCGTGACGCGCGGCGCCGTGCAGAACGAGGGCGTGCCCGGCGGCTTCGCGCAGGCCTACCGCGTGCTGGCGGGCCTCGAGCAGGCGGGGCACTGCCGTCGCGGTTACCTGATCGAGAAGCTCGGTGCCGCGCAGTTCGCGACGTCGCCGACGATCGACCGGCTGCGGCAGTTCTCCGGCCTGCCCGATCCGGCGCCCCTGCGCGCCGTGACACTGGCCGCGACGGATCCGGCCAACCCGTACGGTGCCGCGCTGCCGTGGCCCACGCTGGACGCCGTGAAGCACCGCCCCGGGCGCAAGGCGGGCGGCGTGATCGTGCTCGTGGACGGCGCGCTCGTGCTCTACCTCGAGCGGGGCGGTCGCACGGCGCTGGCGTTCACGGACGACGAGCAGGTGCTCGCATCCGCGGCGGCCGACCTCGCCCGCACGGCGCGCGAGCGGCGCCTCGAGACCCTGACGGTCGAGCAGGTTAACGGCGAGTTCGTGTACGGCACGGCCGTCGGCCGGGCGCTGCGGGAGGCCGGCTTCGTGGAGTCGACCAAGGGGCTGACGCTGCGCAAGGTCACGGCGGGTGCCGCGACGGTCGGCGGTCGTCGTGCCTGAGGGCGATACCGTCCACCGCACGGCGCGGCGTCTCCACGCCGCGCTCGCCGGCCGCGAGGTCACACGGTTCGAGATCCGCGTGCCGGGCAGCGCGAACGCCGATGTGCGGGGCCAGGCCGTGCGCGAGGTCGTGGCGCGCGGCAAGCACCTGCTGCACCGGTTCGCCCCCCTGGGCGCGGCCTCATCCGAATCCGACTCGCTGACGCTGCACTCGCACCTGAAGATGGAGGGCGAGTGGCACACGTACCGCACCGCGTCCGACGGCTCCCGCATCCGCTGGCGCAAGCCGGCGTTCAAGGCGCGCGCGATCGTCGGCACGAGCAAGTGGGAGACGGTGGGCTTCGAACTCGCGATGGTCGAAGTGCTGCCGACCCGCGACGAGGACCGGGTCGTCGGCCACCTCGGTCCCGATCCGCTCGGCGCCGATTGGGACGCCGCGGAGGCCGCGCGCCGCGTGGCGGCCGATCCGCGTCCGATCCACGTGGCGATCCAGGATCAGCGTCACGTCGCGGGATTCGGCAACGAGTACGCGAGCGAGCTGCTGTTCCTGCGCGGAGTGCACCCCGAACGGCCCGCGACCGAGGTCGACGTGCCGGCGCTGCTCGAGCTGGGGGCGCGGACGATCCGGCGGAACGTCGAGCTGCCGGTCCGCGTCTTCACGGGGGACAGCCGCCGCGGTCAGGAGCGCTGGGTGTACGGGCGCGAGCACCGGCCATGTCGCCGCTGCGGCACGCCCATCCTGCGTTCCGAGCTGGGCGCCGACCCGACGAAGCAGCGTGTCGTGTACTGGTGCCCGCGCTGCCAGCCCGCGTCCTGACGGACTCCACCGTGCCGGACAGGTCTCAGCGTCCGATGTAGCGACCCTCGCGGTGGTTCATCGCGAGCACGACGCTCATCACGACGGCGCCGAAGGCGCTCAGGATCACGGTCGGCCACGGCAGCACGAGCAGCGACGACAGCACGACGATCACGTCGAGCGTCATCTGCGTCCACCCGGCGCGGAAGCCGGTCTTCTCCTGCAGCAGGAGCGCGACGATGTTCACGCCGCCGACGCTCGCTCCGTGCCGGAACAGGATGAGCAGGCCGACGCCCGCGAGCAGATTGCCCGCGAAGACGCCGAAGATCGGATGCAGCCCGGTCACGGGCATCAGGTGTGCGTACGCGACGGACAGTCCTGCGACGGCGGCGATGCTGATGCACGTCAGGATCGTGAAGCGCACGCCCTTCTTCCACAGCGCCAGGATCGCGAACGGGAAGTTCACGAGACCGAAGATCAGCCAGAAGGGCAGGTCGGTGGCCTGGTCGAGCAGCAGCGCGAGGCCCGCGGTGCCGCCCGTGACGGCGCCGGCGGCCTTGAGCAGGTACAGCCCCAGCGCGGCGACGACCGTGCCGATCGCGATGCCCTGCACATCCTCGGCCACGCTGTGGCGGGTCTGCTCCCAGTCGAAGACAAGGGAGGGAGCCACGGTCTCGTTCGTCACCCCTCAACGATACGAGAAGCGGATGGACGGCACCTGAAGCACTCTGCTCACCGGGATGTGAAACACGCGCGAAATGTGATGGCCCTACCACGGGAATAGGGCGACGGGGCCAGTCGTTGTGTTTGATGTCCGGCCTCAACCGGGGCCGCGGAAAGGCATCGTGGGTAAGAACTACGTCGACATCGAGAACGATCACGGTGAGATGCTGCGCTACCGCAAGCACGTGAACGGGCGCGGCCTGGTCGCGCACGGGGCCAAGGTGCATCCGGATGCGCGCGTCGAGGCCGGCGCATACATCGAACCGGGCGCGCAGGTTGCGGCCGGCGCGACGGTCGCCAGTGGAGCCTGGGTCGAATCCGAAGCCCTCATCGGGCCCGGCGCCTACATCGACGCCAACGCGCACATCGGCCCGAAGGCCGCCGTCGGGGCTCGCGCCCACATCGGCGTGCGCACGCGCGTGGGAGCCGGCGCACGCGTCGCCAAGAACGCCAAGATCGGCGACGACGAGGCGATCCCGGAGGGCGGCACCGTCGTCACCGACGCGCGCGGTCTGCACCTCGCCGCCTAGCGGCCGCCACGCGACCCGCCGCCGTGCGTCCCCGCCCGTGCGGGCAGGTTCGCTCACGGACGTGGACCTACGCGGACACGGGAAGGCTCAGCGCAGGCCGGCCGCGACCGCGGCCGTCACCTCGAGCCACGCCTCGCGCGAGTCGTCCGACAGCGCGTCGTAGTCGATGACATCGCCGCGGTCGAGGGCGGGGTCGAACGGCACAGAGACGACCTGGCGCGTGAGCTGCCCCATGTGGTGCGTCAGGCGGCGCTCCAGGTCCGGGTAGCTCGTCGGCGACGGATGGCTCATGACGGTGACTGCGTTGCGCAGCTTCGCCTCATGACCGTGCGCCACGAGCGTGTCGGCCATGGAGGCGAGCGTGCGAGCGCTGTCCTCCTTGACGATGGTGGTGAGGACCAGCACATCCGCGGCCTCGACCGCCGACTGCCACGTGCCCGCCTTCGAGTTGTTGCCGGTGTCGACGATGATCACGCGGTACGAGCGGCTGAGCGTCTCGTGCAGCAGATCGAACGACTCCGCGTCGATCACGTCGCTGTCGCCGTCGAGGCTCTGCGACGCGAGCACGTCGAACTTGTTCTCGCCCTGCGCGCGCACGAAGTCGATCAGGTCGGCCGAGCTGAGCTCTCCCGTCCCGACCGCGTGCACGTGGCCGAGCAGGTCGATCGCGGTGTGGTCGTGGGACGGCGAGGGCAGCGAGCGGATGCCCAGCGTGCCCTTGTACTCGTTGTTGTCCCATGCGAGCACGCTGCCGCCGCGCACCCGGCCCAGCGTGGCGCCGAGCAGGTACGTCGTGGTGGTCTTGCCGACGCCGCCCTTCTCGCCGATCACCGCGATGGTCTTGCGGCCGGCGAAGGCCTGCTGCACGGTCTCGCGCCGGTCACGCTTGGCCTGCTCGACCTTGCCCGGCTTGAGGTGGAAGCCGAGCTTGTTCAGGCCGCCGCGGAAGCCCTCCGTGGCGGGAACGGGCCCGACCGGCTTCGCCGACTGGGCGAAGTCGCGCGCGGTCAGCAGGCGCGCCTCGCGACGTGTGAGCGCCTGATCCCCATCCGGCGCGGGCGCTGCCGACGCGCGGGACACCGGCGGGGCCGCAGCGACCGGCGCGGCCGCGATCGGCTCGGGATCCGACTCGGCGTTGGGCGCGGCGGCGGGTGCGGGCGTGACGGGGGCGGCGGCCACGGGCGCCGAGGCGGCAGGCGCCGACGAGACGGGCGCGGATGTCACGGGGGCGGCCTTCGGCACGCTCGTCACGATCTCGGGCACAGGGGTCGGATCGGCCGGCGCCGCCGGAGCAGGCGCAGGATCGGCGGGGGCCGCGGGTGCGGGATCCACCGGCGCCACGGCCGCCGCGGTCTCAACGGGCACGGCCGGGGCTGCGGGCGCGGCCGGAACTGCGGGCTCGGACGGCTCTGCGGGCTCGATGGCCTCTTCGACCGTGCCGTCGGGCGACACCACGAGCTGGCGCACGCCGTCGCTGCCGCTCGCGGCCACCTTCACCGGCCGGCCGTACTCCTGCGCGATGAGCACCACGGTGGTCAGCACCGCCTTGCGTGCTCCCGCCGCGTCGCGGGCCTTGACCGGATGGACGGCGCCGTCCACGGTCACCTGACCCGTGCCGTCCTCGTTCGTGACCGCGGAGATCCGCGGTCGATCCTGAGGCTCGAGGCTGTCGCTCACAGTGTCTCCTTGCAGCTGTCGGCGGGATCATCCGGTGTCTTGTGATCCGCCGGGGAACTCGACTTCAACCGTATCCCGCGCGCGAAGATCGCCCGTGCACGCGCGGCGATAGCCGGGACGGGCAGGACTCTGCGCGGCAGTCGCGTAATAGTCTGGCGCCATGGCTCAGTCCGGACGCGGCGGGGGACGGCGTCCCGGCGGCGCTGCGCGGGGCGGGCGCGCCAAGACCGGCGGACGCCCGGCACCCGCACGCCGGGATCGCACGCCGCGAGAGCAGACGCCGGCGCCCGAGGAGCCCCGCGCCTTCCGGCTCGGTGTGATTTCCGGTGCCACACCCGGCAAGTGGATCGACCGCTGGCGCGAGCGCCTGCCGCACGTCGCCCTCGAGCTCGTGCCGCTGGAGGTCGCGACGCAGCGCGGCGCGATCCTGTCCGGCGACGTGGACGCCGCCCTCATCCGGCTCCCCGTCGACACCGACGATCTGCACGTCATCCGCCTCTATGACGAGACAGCCGTGGTCGTCGCATCGGTCGACTCGGCGCTGACCGCGGTCGACGAGCTGGAACCGGGTGACCTCGCCGGCGAGGTCCTGATCGTTCCCCGCGACGACGTCCTCGGCCCGATCGCCGTGCCGGGGGCCCTGACGCCGCGCTTCGAGCAGCCCGAGACCACGGCAGACGCGATCGCGACGGTCGCCGCGAACGTCGGCGTGGTGATCGTGCCGATGTCGCTCGCGCGCCTGCACCACCGTCGCGACATCGCGCACCGCCCGCTGCGCGACGCACCGACCTCCACCGTCGCGCTCGCCTGGCACGCCGACCGCACCACCCCCGACGTCGACGCGTTCGTGGGCATCGTCCGCGGCCGCACGTCGAACTCCTCGCGCGGCTAGCCCTCGCGCGTCAGGCCCCGGCGGGCGGATCGAGCAGCAAGGAGATGCGCTCGGAGAGGTACGCCGACAGCGGCATGAGAGCCCCGGTGGGCGTCCAGCGGATCGCGAGGCGGCCGCCGTCCCAGGTGAGCGGCCCGGCGGACCCGCCCGCGGAGAGCGAAGCGAGGTCGAGCCGCCGCCAGCCGATGTGCACGGTCTCGCCCTCGGCGAATCCGCCGCGCAGCGCCATGGCGCGCAGCTCCGCCCGCCGCCGTGCCGACTCGACGGCGTAGCCTCGGCGCCCCGGGTCCGCGGCGCGCAGCACCTCACCCTCCTCGTACACGGCGTCGTCGTCGATCAGCAGGATGCCGACGCGCCACGCGGATCCGGCGCGCACGATCCGCGGACCGGATCCGAGGAGGGCGCGGATCCGGCCGGGCTCGGTGATCTCGCCCAGCGCCTCCCTCGGGACGGCACGCAGCCGCGTTCGCGCTTCCGCGAACAGGGCCTCGACATCGTCGGTCACGCGCTCCACGGTACGCCGCCGGGATCGGCGCTCACGGCACGGCGAAGAACTTCGGTACTCAGTGTTGCCAGGTAGTGGTACCTAGTGATACTTTCTAGCGGTAGTCATCATCACTGAGTAGAGAGGAGGCGATCGCCATGGGAAATCAGATGACGGAGATGCTCAAGGGCACTCTCGAGGGCATCGTCCTCGCGATCCTGGCCGAGCGGTCGGCCTACGGCTATGAGATCACCGCGGAGCTGCGCGACCGCGGCTTCGCCGACATCGCCGAGGGCACGATCTACGCGCTCCTCGTGCGCATCGAGCAGAGGGGCCTGGTCGGCGTCGAGAAGGTGCCGTCCGAGAAGGGTCCGCCGCGCAAGGTGTTCTCGCTGAACGACCAGGGACGCGCCCAGCTCGCGGAGTTCTGGGAGACGTGGAACACCCTCGCGCAGCGCATCGACCAGCTCCCCCACCCCACCCCCGACAACTGACCTCAGACAAGGAACACATCATGAGCAAGTGGTACGAGGTCCTCACCGGACCCCTCGAGCAGAAGAAGCAGTACCGGCAGACGGTCGCCCGCATGGACGCCTTGCCGGGCCCCTACAAGGCCGCGGCGAAGTCGCTGCACCGGTACCTGATGTACCAGGGCGGCGTCACCGACGGCGACACGCTCACGCAGATGTTCAGCGACCTCATCGATCTGTGGGAGCGCGCGGCCGTCGACGACACCCCCGTCCGCGACATCGTCGGCGACGACCCCGTTGACTTCGCCGAGACGTTCGCGCTCGCCTACGGCGGCCAGCGCTGGATCGACAAGGAGCGCTCGCGCCTGACCAAGGCGATCGACGACGCAGAGAAGGAGCAGGAACGATGATCACGACCACGCGCGAGCCCGCCATCCGGGTTCGCGGCATCCAGAAGTCCTTCAAGGACCTGCAGGTGCTGCGCGGCGTCGACTTCGACGTGCAGCCCGGCAGCATCTTCGCCCTCCTCGGCTCCAACGGCGCCGGCAAGACCACGCTCGTGCGGATCCTGTCGACGCTGCTCGGGGCGGACGCCGGCACCGCCGTCGTGAGCGGCCACGATGTGGCCGGTCGGCCGCAGCAGGTGCGCGAGGCGATCAGCCTCACGGGCCAGTTCGCCGCGGTCGACGAGGTGCTGAGCGGGCGCGAGAACCTCGTGCTGATCGCGCAGCTGCGCCACCTCGACGACCCCGGCGCCGTGGCCGACGACCTGCTCGCCCGGTTCTCGCTCACCGAGGCGGGCGGCCGCAAGGCCGGCACCTACTCCGGTGGCATGCGGCGGCGGCTCGACATCGCGATGAGCCTGATCGGCGATCCGTCGATCATCTTCCTGGACGAGCCCACCACCGGGCTCGACCCCCAGGCGCGCATCGAGGTGTGGAACACGATCTCGCAGCTGGCCGAGAGCGGCACGACCGTGCTGCTGACCACGCAATACCTCGACGAGGCCGAGCATCTCGCGGACCGGATCGCCATCCTGCACAAGGGCACGATCATCCAGAACGGCACGCTCGCCGAGCTGAAGGCGCTGCTGCCCGCTGGCGGCGAGCCGATCCTCGTCCCCAAGGAGCCGTCGCTCGAAGACGTCTTCATGGCCGTCATCGGCCAGGAAGCATCGGAGAGCCTCGCCCTCGCGGGCGACCCCGATCCCGAAGAAGCCCCCACCGGAAAGGCAGACCGATGACCACCCACGTCCTCGCGGACACGAGCGTCCTGACCGGACGCTCCCTGCGACACATCCTGCGCAGCCCCGACACGATCATCACGACCGCGATCACGCCCATCGCCCTGATGCTGCTGTTCGTCTGGGTGTTCGGCGGCGCGATCGACCTCGGCACCGACCAGTCGTACGTCGACTACATGCTCCCGGGCATCCTGCTCATCACGGTGGCGTCCGGCATCGCCTATACGGCCTACCGCCTGTTCCTCGACATGCAGGGCGGCCTGTTCGAGCGGTTCCAGTCGATGCCGATCGCGCGATCGAGCGTGCTGTGGGCCCACGTGCTCACCTCGCTCGTGGCGAACCTGGTGTCGGTCGCCCTCGTCATCGGCGTCGCGCTGCTGATGGGCTTCCGGACCGGTGCGAGCCCGCTCGCCTGGCTGGGAGTGCTGGGCATGCTCGTGCTGTTCACGCTCGCGCTGACCTGGATCGCCGTGATCGCGGGCCTGACGGCGAAGACGGTCGACGGGGCCAGCGCGTTCAGCTACCCGCTGATCTTCCTGCCGTTCATCAGCTCGGCGTTCGCGCCGACCGGATCCATGCCGGGTCCCGTCGCGTGGTTCGCCGAGAACCAGCCGGTCACATCCATCGTGAACACGATCCGCGCGCTGTTCTCCCAGCAGCCCGTCGGAGGTGAGATCTGGATCGCGCTCGCCTGGTTGGTCGGGATCCTGATCGTCGCCTACGTCGGCGCGATCGCGATCTACAAGACGAAGATCCGCTGAGCCCGTGCCGGCACGCACGCCTTCAAGCCGAATCGGCCCCTCCCGCAGACGCGAGAGGGGCCGATTCGTCGAGAGCCCGGTGGGCGCTACTTCCAGACCTCGCCGGCGATCTCCACGACCTCGCGGATCTTCGCCCACTGCTCGTCCTCGGTGAGCACGTTGCCCTCCTCGGTCGAGGCGAAGCCGCACTGCGGGCTGAGGGCGAGCTGCTCGAGCGGCGCGAAGGCGGCGGCCTCGTCGATCCGGCGCGTGACCGTGCTGATGTCCTCGAGCGCACCGCGCTTGGTCGTGATCAGGCCGAGCACGACGGTCTGATCCCCCTTCGGCAGGAACCGCAGCGGCTCGAACCCTCCGGAGCGCTCGTCGTCGAACTCCAGGAAGAAGCCGTCGTACGCGACGTCGAAGAGCTGCTCGGCGATCGGCTCGTACCCGCCCGAAGAGATCCAGGTCGAGCGGAAGTTGCCCCGGCAGATGTGGGTCGTCACGACCAGGTCGTCGGGCTTGCCCTCCAGCACGCGGTTCAGGATCGACGCGTACCGCTCGCGGAGCCCCCGGGTGTCGATGCCGCGCTCGGTGCGCGCCCGCTCGAGCTCGACGTCGCTGCACAGGTACGCCCACGCGGTGTCGTCGAACTGCAGGTAGCGGACGCCGGCGTCGTAGTACGCGCGGACG
>NZ_JAPSJA010000175.1 GCF_031178525.1 Microbacterium sp. | reverse complement strand
GTCATCCATCCCGACGAGTGTACGGGGCCGTGCTACGGTTTGGCCTAGGTCGAACAAAGGCCTATGCCAAAGAGCCCGTCGGGGCTGACAGGAGGAGCACAGTGAGCACCGCGACCACCGGAACCGGGCGCGTCAAGCGCGGTCTGGCCGAGATGCTGAAGGGCGGCGTCATCATGGACGTCGTCACCGCCGAGCAGGCACGCATCGCCGAGGACGCGGGCGCCGTCGCCGTCATGGCGCTCGAGCGCGTGCCCGCCGACATCCGCTCCCAGGGCGGCGTCGCGCGCATGAGCGACCCCGACCTGATCGATCAGATCATCGCGTCGGTCGAGATCCCCGTGATGGCGAAGGCGCGCATCGGCCACTTCGTGGAGGCCCGGGTGCTGCAGGAGCTCGGGGTCGACTACATCGACGAGTCCGAGGTGCTCTCGCCCGCCGACTACGTGAACCACATCGACAAGCACGCCTTCACGGTGCCGTTCGTGTGCGGGGCGACGAATCTCGGGGAGGCGCTGCGGCGCATCAACGAGGGCGCCGCGATGATCCGCTCGAAGGGCGAGGCGGGCACGGGTGACGTGTCGGAGGCGACCAAGCACATCCGCAAGATCACGAGCGAGATCAACGCTCTGACGTCCATGACGCGCGACGAGCTGTACGTCGCGGCCAAGGAGCTGCAGGCGCCGTACGACCTGGTCGCCGAGATCGCGGAGACCGGCACGCTCCCGGTCGTGCTGTTCACGGCGGGTGGTGTCGCGACGCCCGCCGACGCCGCGATGATGATGCAGCTGGGTGCCGACGGCGTGTTCGTCGGTTCCGGCATCTTCAAGTCGGGCGACCCGGCCGCCCGCGCGGCCGCGATCGTCAAGGCCACCACGTTCCACGACGACCCGGCGGTGATCGCCGAGGTCTCGCGCGGCCTCGGTGAAGCCATGGTGGGCATCAACGTCGCGGACGTCCCCGCCCCGCACCGTCTCGCCGAGCGCGGCTGGTGACGGCACCCGCGCCGCGCGTCGGCGTGCTCGCCCTGCAGGGCGACGTGCGGGAGCACGCCGCCGTGCTCCGAGACCTGGGGGCGCGCGTGACGCTCGTGCGTCGGCCTGCCGAGCTGGAAGAGGTCGATGGGCTCGTCCTGCCCGGCGGGGAGTCGAGTGTGATCGACAAGCTGGCGCGCGTGTTCGGTCTGCGCGAGCCGATCCGCGCCGCGATCGCCGACGGGTTGCCGGCGTTCGGCACGTGCGCGGGGCTCATCCTGCTCGCGGAGCGGATCAGCGGTGGGATCGAGGGTCAGCAGACGTTCGGCGGCCTGGACGTCACGGTGCGGCGCAACGCGTTCGGCGGTCAGACGGAGTCGTTCGAGACGGATCTGGACGTGCCGGAGTTGGGTGATCCGCTCGTCCGCGCCGCGTTCATCCGCGCACCGATCGTCGAAGCGGTCGGCGCGGCGACACCGCTGGCCGCGCTGGATGACGGGCGGATCGTCGCGGTCGAGCAGGGAAACCTGCTCGGCACGGCCTTCCACCCCGAGTCGGCGGGCGAGCTGCGCTTCCACCGGCGCTTCCTGGACCGGGTGGCCGCGCGCGCTGCGTGATGTCCCGCTTCCTGCCGCTCCGAGCGCCGGCGGGTCCCGCTTCGTGTCGGTTTCCGGTCCCATCCGACACCGAACGGGACATGGCCGACGCGAGACGCAGAACGGGCCGGGATCCGCGAAGGATCTCGGCCCGTTCTGCGTGCGGAGCGGCTCAGCGCACCTGGCGCGCCTCGAACTGCATGCGCGGGTGCGCGTAGTGCTCCTGCGCCTCCACGAGCTGCAGTTCGCGCTCGCCGGACGCGAGGGTCTGCTCGAGCAGCCCGAAGACGCTCGACGCCGTCCGGGCGAGCGCCTCTGCGGCCGAGCGAGTCTCGCGATAGTGCGCCGTGAAGAGCGCCGCGGTGACATCTCCCGAGCCGTTCGCCTTGAACGGCAGGTGCGGCGTCGCGAGCAGCCAGGCCCCGGCGTCGTCCACCGCGAGCATCTCGATCGTGCCGTCCTCGCGATCCGGTCGCTCGACGCTCGTGACGAGCACCGTGCGCGGCCCCATGTCGCGTGCGCGATCGACGGATGCGAGCGTCGAGGCGAGATCGCTCGGCTCGGTGTCCGTGAGGTAGCCGAGCTCGAACTGGTTCGGCGTGATCACGTCCGCGACCGGAACCACCCTGTCGCGCAGCAGGATCGGGATCGCCGGAGCGACGAAGCACCCCGACTTGGCATTGCCCATGACCGGATCGCACGCGTAGATGGCCTCGGGGTTCGCGGCCTTGACGCGCGCGACCGCATCGATGATGACGTCGGCGATGCCCTCGCCGCCCTGATAGCCCGAGAGGACGGCGTCGATCTGCGGGAACGCCCCGCGCTCCTCGATGCCCGTGATGACCTCGCGCACGTCGTCCGGCGAGATGAGCGGACCGCGCCAGGCGCCGTAGCCCGTGTGGTTCGAGAAGTTGACGGTGTAGACCGGCAGCACCTCCACGCCGATGCGCTGCAGGGGGAACACCGCCGCGGAGTTGCCGACGTGACCGTAGGCGACAGCCGACTGGATCGACAGGATCTTCATCCCTCGATCCTCCCACCTCACGGTGCGGGAGGGGACTGCGGGGCGCACGCGGTCGGCGCGCCGGGCGTTCTCGTAGACTGTCACGAGGCCCGGACGCCGAGAGCGCGTGGCCGCGAGACGAGATCGGGAGAGACATGTCAGGTCATTCCAAGTGGGCGACGACCAAGCACAAGAAGGCGGTCATCGACGCCCGCCGCGCGAAGTCGTGGGCGAAGCTGATCAAGAACATCGAGGTCGCGGCCAAGCTGGGCGGCCCCGACCAGGCCGGCAACCCGACGCTGTTCGACGCCGTGCTGAAGGCGAAGAAGACGTCCGTCCCGAAGGACAACATCGACCGCGCCATCAAGCGCGGCGCCGGCATCGGCGGCGAGTCCGTCGACTACACCACGATCATGTACGAGTGCTACGCGCCCGGCGGTGTCGCGATGCTCATCGAGTGTCTGACCGACAACAAGAACCGCGCCGCGGCCGAGGTGCGCACGGCCGTGACCCGCAACGGCGGCAACATGGCCGACCCCGGCAGCGTGTCGTTCAACTTCGAGCGCAAGGGCGTCATCGTCGCCTCGAGCGAGGGCACGACCGAGGACGACGTGATGCTCGCGGCGCTCGAGGCGGGTGCGCTCGAAGTGGAGCCCCACCCGCAGGGCTTCGAGATCGTGACCGAGGCGAGCGACATGGTCGCCGTCCGCACAGCGCTGCAGGATGCGGGCATCGAATACGAGTCGGCGGACGCCGAGTTCGTCGCGAACGTCAAGGTCCCGGTCGACGCCGAGACCGCGCGCAAGGTCTTCAAGCTGATCGACGCGCTCGAGGACAGCGACGACGTGCAGAACGTCTTCACCAACATCGACCTGTCGCCCGAGGTGCAGGCCGAGCTCGAGTCGGACGACGAGTAAGCCGCCTTCGTGACGCCGCCCCATCCGGTTCACCGGATGGGGCGGCGTCGTTCTGCCGGAGTCGCGATCGCTACGGTGAAGGCGTGGACGAGGAGGCCCTGAGCGGTGGGAACGTCACGCCCGTCGTGCGTATCGGCGGCACCGTGCGTCGCGAGACGGGGCCCTGGACGCCGGCGGTCCACCGCCTGCTGGAGCTGTGCGAGCGGGCGGGGATCGCCGGAACACCGCGCCCGCTCGGGATCGACGAGCAGGGCCGGGAGATCCTGACCCACCTGCCGGGCGTCGTGCTCGCCGAAACGCGCGCCGAGGTCCTGTGGTCGCGCGCCGTGCTGCATGCCGCGGCGCTTCTGCTGCGGCGGATCCACGACGCGAGCCTGCCCCTGGCACGCGAGGCGTCGGCGCGCCGGCCGCAGGACTGGCGGGCCGCCGTCCACGAGCCGGTCGAGGTGATCTGCCACAACGACTTCGCGCCGTACAACCTGCTCGCCTCAGGCGACGCTCTCACCGGCGTGATCGACTTCGACTTCGCCTCGCCCGGTCCGCGCATCTGGGACGTGGCCTACCTCGCCTACCGGCTCGCGCCGCTGGCCGAGGACGCGGCCGCCTTCGACGCCCGGCGCGACGGCTCCCCGGACGAGAGGATCGCGGATCTCGTGGCTGCGTATGGAGGAACGTGGCCGGTCGAGCAGGTGCGCTCGACCGCCGCGGCGCGGCTCGACGAGCTTGCGGCCTTCACCCGGGAACGTGCGGCGGCGACGCGGCGCACCGATCTCGCCGCGCACGCCGACATGTACCGCCGGGATGCGCGGAGGCTGCGCTCGTGACCTGACCGCCGGTCGAGGACCAGCGAAGCGTACGGGCGCCGCCCGGCGATGCGGCGCGGAACCCGGATCCGGCACGCCTACGCTGGGCGGGTGAGCAGTCTGCGCGTGCTGGGCATCGACCCCGGTCTGACCCGGTGCGGCGTCGGCGTCGTCGACGTGGCGCGCAACCGGACGGCGACGCTCGTCCACGTGGGGGTCGTCCGATCGGCGCCGGAGCTCCCGATCGCGGAGCGGCTTGCCGCGATCGCCCAGGGCATCCGGGCCGTGCTGGATGCGCACGCCCCGGATGTCGTGGCCGTCGAGCGCGTGTTCGCCCAGCACAACCTGCACTCCGTCACGGGCACGGCCCAGGCGAGCGGCGTCGCCCTCATGCTCGCCGCCGAGCGCCGCATCCCGGCCGCGACGCACACGCCGAGCGAGGTCAAGGCGGCCGTGACGGGCTACGGAGCAGCGGACAAGCGGCAGGTGCAGACGATGATCCAGCGCGTGCTGCGGCTCGACGCGCTGCCGCAGCCCGCGGACGCCGCCGATGCGCTCGCGCTCGCGCTGTGCCACGCGTGGGGCGGCGGCGTCTCCGTGCAGGCACACGGCGCCGACACCTCGCTCACTCCGGCGCAGCGCGCCTGGGCCGACGCGGAGAAGCGCACGCGGCGGACGCGTGTCGCTCGAACATAGGTCCGAACCGGCGCCTAGGCTGGACGCATGATCTCCTCCCTGCGCGGCACGGTGCTGCACGCCGGCACCGACAGCGTCATCGTCGAGGTCGGGGGAGTCGGCTTCTCGGTCGCCGTGCCGCCGGATGTCGCGCGCAC
>NZ_JAPSJA010000174.1 GCF_031178525.1 Microbacterium sp. | reverse complement strand
CCGGTCACGGCCGAGCCGCTGGTCGCCGCCGACGTCGAGACGCTGATCGCCGAGCGCGGACGCCTCGGCTCACTCGTGCGCGCGGTGGTGACGTACTTCGGCGGCGGGCACGCGCCGTCCCACGACACCGCAGCGGGCCGGCTCGAGCTGCGCAGCACGGGCGTGGTGCTGGAGGGACGCTTCATCCCGCTGTCCCCGACCGGCGCGGACGTGCTCGCCGCGCTGTTCGCGGCGGGCGGCGGCGTGGTCTCGCGCGCGTCCCTGCAGCGCGTGCTGCCGCGATCCGGACAGAGCCCGCACGCGGTGGAGATGGCGGTCGCGCGCCTGCGTGACGCCCTCGGTGCGCCGGACGTGATCAAGACCGTCGTCAAGCGCGGCTACCGACTGAATGTGGAGGACTCGGCGTGACGCTCATCGCCTGCTCGCACGGCACGCGCTTCCAGGAGGGGCGGGACGCGATCCACGACCTCATCGCGCACGTCCGGCAACTGCTTCCCGGCGTCGAGATCGCGGAGGCGTTCGTCGACGTGCAGGAGCCGTCGATCGACCACGTCGTGGCGGGCACGGACGGGCCGGCCGTGATCGTGCCGCTGCTGCTGTCCGCCGGGTTCCACACGGGCGTGGACATCGCCCGCGCGGCGCGCATCCGCGACGACGTCACGGCGACGGCTCCGCTCGGCCCGCATCCGCTGCTCGCGGAGACGCTCGTCGCGCGCCTGCACGAGGCCGGCCTGCGCGACGGCGATCACATCGTCCTCGCCGCCGCGGGATCCTCGCGCCCCGCCGCCGCCGAGCACGTCGAGCGCATGCGCGAGCTGCTCGCGATCCTGCTCCCCCACCCGGTGACGGTGGGCTACGCGGCGGGCGCCGATCCGCAGATCCCCGCCGCGGTCGCGGCCGCGCGCGCCTCCGGCGCTCGGCGGGTCGTGGCGGCGAGCTACGTGCTGGCGCCCGGCTACTTCGCGAACGAGGTCGCGGGAGCCGGAGCGGACGTCGCCACCGCGCCGCTGGGTGCCGATCCGCGCGTCGCGCAGGTGATCGCCGAGCGTTACCTCTCGGCCATCCCCGCGCTGACGGCGGCGTGAGGCCGGCGGCGCGTCCTCACCAGATCCCGCTTCGTCGGTGCCGCATCGCCCGACGAATCCCGGGAAGCGGATCTCGGGAGAAGCGGGCGCGGACCCCATCTCGCTGTCGGCTCCGCGTCCGCTAGGCCGTCGCGGCCCGCAGCGCGATCTCGACCATGTCACCGAACGTCTGCTCCCGTTCGAGCGCCGTGGTCTCCTCGCCGGTGACCAGGTGGTCGGACACCGTGCAGATGCTCAGCGCTCGTCGCCGTCGGTATGCGGCGAGGGTGTACAGACCGCTCGTCTCCATCTCGACCGCGAGTGCGCCGTGCGCCACGAACGGCTCGGTCAGCTCCGGTCGGGTGCTGTAGAACTGGTCGCTGGAGAAGAGCAGCCCCACGTGGACCCGGCTCTGCAGGGGCATCTCCTCACCTGCCTCGACAGCGGCGCGCAGGAGCGAGAAGTCGGCGACCGGAGCGTAGTCCTGACCATGGAAGCGGACCCGGTTGATGGCGGAGTCGGTGCAGGCGCCGTTCGCGATGATGATGTCGCGCAGCCCCACGCGTTCGGTCAGCGCACCGCACGAGCCGACCCGCACCACCGTCTGGACGTCATAGGCATCGAAGAGCTCGTTGGCGTAGATGGCCATGGACGGCTGCCCCATCCCCGACCCCTGCACGGATATCCGGTGCCCCCGCCAGGTGCCCGTGAAGCCCAGCATGCCGCGGGTCTCGGAGTAGAGCTCGGCGGCCTCGAGGAAGTTCTCGGCGATCCACTTCGCGCGCAGCGGATCGCCGGGGAACAGGACGGTGGGGGCGATCTGACCGGGCTGGGCGGCGATGTGCGTGCTCATGCGTCCAGCGTATGGTCGCGCTCGCTCAGCCCCCGATGGCGTTCATCCCGCGTGCCGGCTGCAGGAACGCAGGATCGTCTATCGCGTGGCCGGGGAGCTTGCGCAGGATGCACGCGCGCATCATGGCGTCGAGGTCGCGATCGAGCTCATCCGATCCACCGCGCAGGATCGGCAGCAGATCGAACTCGGTCGTGGAGAACAGGCAGTTGCGCAGCTGGCCGTCGGCCGTGAGACGCAGGCGGTCGCAGTCCCCGCAGAACGGCGCGGTGACCGACGCGATCACGCCGACCCTGTGCGGTCCGTCGTCGAGGATCCAGGTCTCGGCCGGCGCTCCCCCGCGCCCCGGCACCGGTGTCAGGCGCCAGCGCGCCGACAGCGCGGACAGGATCTCCTCGCGCGTCACCATGCGCTCGCGCGACCAGGTGTGTCCCGCATCCAGCGGCATCTGCTCGATGAACCTCAGCTGCGCGTCGTGTGCGACCGCGAACTCGACGAGGTCGACGAGCTCGTCGTCGTTGACGTCGCGCATCGCGACCGCATTCAGCTTGAGCGGGCGCAGACCGGACTCGGACGCCGCGGCGATGCCGTCGCGCACGTCGTCGAGACGGTCGCGGCGCGTCAGCTCGCGGAAGCGATCGCGCCGCAGCGTGTCGATCGAGATGTTCAGGCGCGCCAGCCCCGCGTCGATCAGGTCGGGGAGGAACTCCCGCAGCCGGATGCCGTTGGTCGTCATCGCGATCTGCACGGGCCCAGCCTTGCCCTCTATGCGGGCGAGACGGCCCACGACGTCGACGATGTCGGCGCGCAGCAGCGGCTCGCCGCCGGTCAGGCGGAAGGTCGTGATGCCCGCCGCGGCGGCGACGCGCGCGATGCGCTCGATCTCGTCGAGCGTGAGGATGCTCGTCTTGGCGAGCCACTCGTTGCCCTGCTCCGGCATGCAGTAGGTGCACCGCAGCGAGCACCGGTCGGTGAGCGAGACACGCAGGTCGCGGTGCACGCGTCCGAACCTGTCGACGAGCGGGCCGGAGCCGGGCGCGTCCGAGACGACGGCGAAGCGCACGCCGATGGTGACCGGCACCGCCGTCACGACTCGCACCCCTGCGTCATCCATCCAGCCTACGGGCGGCGGGGAGAGACGGGGCCGAGGTCAGTCGTCGCGCAGGAGTCGCACGTCGCCCGGGTCGAGTGCGAGTCGGACCGGATCGCCGGGAGCGAGCGCGAGGGCCGCAAGCTGGGCGACGGGCACCTCGACGACGACGTCCGGCTTCGTGGTGTGCACGCGTGCGCCGCCCGGTGTGGGTTCGAGGCGCGTGATCCGGCCGAGCCACTCACCCACCGGCTGTGGGTCCTCGCGGGCGATGCGCACGGCGCCCGTCCACGTGCTCTCGCCCGCGCGGGCCAGTCGCACATCCGCCGGGCGGAACACCGCCACGAGCGGCGCGCCATCCTGTGCGTCCGCTGGCGCGGCGGCGGCGATCCGGACGTCGCCGTCGCCCCCGGACGCGCGCCAGAGCCCGCCCTGCGCGGAGCCGCGCACGCGATTGAGGCCCGCGACCGCCGCGACGAACTGCGTCGCGGGGGCTTCGAGGACACGCCGCACCGCCCCGCGCTGCATCACGCGCCCCGCCTCGATCACGACCACCTGACGCGCGAGTGCGGCGGCGTCGAACGCGTCATGCGTGACGACGAGTGCTGTCGTGCGCGTCGATGAGAGCTGCTCGTGCAGCACCGCCCGCGTGTCCGCCGCCGTCTCGGCGTCCAGTCCCGTGAGCGGCTCGTCGAGCAGCAGCAGGCGCGGCGCGACCGCCAATGCCCGGGCGAGCGCGACGCGCTGCTGCTGTCCGCCCGACAGTTCGCGCGGGCGGTGCGGACCGGAACCGGACAGCCCCACCCGCCACAGCCACTCATCCGCCACCTGGCGGGCACGGTCCTTCGCCAAGCCCCGCACGACGAGACCGAACGCGACGTTGTCACGCACCGTGAGGTGCGGGAACAGGCGCGCGTCCTGCCCGAGCATCACCACGCCGCGCTTGGCGGTCGGGAGGTGACGGCGGCGCGTGATGACGGCGCCGTCCGCGAGTTGGATGCGACCGGTCGTGAGGCGCACGGCCCCCGCGATCGCCGCCAGCAGCGTCGACTTGCCGGCCCCGCTCGGTCCCATGATGGCGGTGACCTCGCCCTGGGGAACCGTGAGCCTGGCTTCGAGGCGGAACGCCCCGCGCTGCACCGCGAGGTCGGCGCTCAACGCCACTCCCTGCGCGAGCGGCGTCTCGGCGTCGTCCCGACGGCGCACCACGGCCGCCGTCACCGGATGCTCCCCGGCCGCCAGGCCCGAACGAGCAGCAGCACCCCGATCGCGGTGACGAGCAGCAGCAGCGACAGCGCCACGGCCGGGCCCTCGCCCACCCCGGAGCCGTTGAAGGCGGTGTAGATCGCGAGTGGCATCGTCTGCGTCACACCGGGGTTGTTGCCGGCGAACAGCGCCGTGGCGCCGAACTCGCCGATCGCACGGGCGAAGCACAGCACGAGACCCGCCACGAGGCCCGGCGCCGCGAGCGGAAGCGTGATGCGCCACAGCGTCGCCCAGCGTCCGGCGCCGAGCGTCGCCGCGGTCCGCTCGTACTCGACGCCGACCGCGCGCACCGCCCCCTCCACCGCCAGCACGAGGAAGGGCAGCGCGACGAAGACCTGCGCGATCACGACGGCCGCGGTCGTGAACGGCACGCCGAGCCCCCAGCCCGCCAGCCACGCCCCCACGGGGGCGGAGCGGCCGAAGAGATACAGCAGCGCGACGCCGCCGACCATGGGCGGCAGCACGAGCGGCACGGTGACGAGCACGCGCAGCACCGCCGCGAGCCACGGCCGTGTGCGCGCGATCAGAATGGCGAGCGGCAGCCCCAGGACGAGGCACACGGCGGTGGCGATCAGCCCGGTCACGAGCGACAGCACGAGCGCGTCGAGCGATTCGCGCGACGTCACGTCCGTCCACAGCGAGGACCAGTCGGCGCGGGCGATCAGCCCCGCGAGCGGCACGACGAGCAGAGCGACCGCCAGGACGGCCGGCAGCGCGAGGATCCGCGGCAGGTTGCCCGCGGACGCATCGCGTTCATCGCGCCGGGCGGTCAAGGTCGGGTCCCCAGGTCCTGCACGTTCCGATCTTCGCGTGTCTCGACGCCCGCGCGCACCTTCACGGCCGGATCCGCACGGCGGCGAGTGGCGCCCTGGCCGGTCACGGCGCACCGAAACCGTGCTCGGCGAGGATCCG
>NZ_JAPSJA010000173.1 GCF_031178525.1 Microbacterium sp. | reverse complement strand
CTCGAGGCGCTGCGCGCCAAGATCCCCGCGACCGCGTTCTACATCGCCCAGCGCGTCGAGATGGACGACCGCGTGAAGGAGATGCTCGCGATCGCCAAGAACCGCGAGATCCCGATGCTCGAGGTCACGCGCCCCGAGCTCGACCGCATGGCCGGGTTCGACGGCGTGCACCAGGGCGTCGCTCTCAAGGTGCCGCCGTACGAGTACGCGCATCCGCAGGACCTGCTCGAAGAGGTGATCGGGCAGGGTCAGACGCCGCTGTTCGTCGCGCTCGACGGCATCACCGACTCGCGCAACCTCGGCGCGATCGTGCGCTCGACCGCCGCGTTCGGCGGCCAGGCCGTCATCATCCCGCAGCGACGCTCAGCCGGCATGAACTCGGGCGCCTGGAAGACCAGCGCGGGGGCCGCGGCGCGCATCCCCGTCGCGATGGCCACGAACCTCACGGCGATGCTGAAGGACTTCAAGAAGCAGGGCGTGTTCGTGCTCGGCCTCGACGGCGGCGGCGATGTCTCGCTTCCCGCGCTCGAGCTCGGCGACCGCCCGGTCGTGATCGTCGTCGGCAGCGAGGGCAAGGGGCTCTCGCGCCTCGTCACCGAGACGTGCGATCAGATCGTGTCGATCCCCATCTCGTCCGCGACCGAGTCGCTGAACGCCGGCATCGCGGCATCGGTCGCGCTGTACCAGATCGCGACCGTCCGCGCCGCGGCCGGCGCCGCGTAGGCCTTGCAGCAGTAAGCACCCAGGAGAAGAACATGGCCCGCATCGCCGTCATCGGAGGCACCGGCTACGCCGGCGGCCACATCGTGCAGGAGGCCGCGGAACGCGGTCACACGGTCGTCTCGATCGCGCGAAAGGTCCCGACCGAGCGCGTCGCGCACGCCACGTACCTCGAGGGCTCGCTGCTCGACATCCCGGGCCTGCTGGCGGAGCTGGAGGGCGTGCAGGCGATCGTCGTCGCCGTCGCGCCACGGGGAGACATGCAGGGCCTGGTGCGGCCCGCGATCGCCGAGCTCGTGGCCGCGCTGCCCGAGGGCGTGCGTCTCGGCGTGATCGGCGGCGCGGGCGGCAGTCTCGTGGCGGAGGGCGGACCGCGCCTGATCGATGCGGGGCAGTTCCCCGAGGAGTTCAAGCCGGAGGCGTTCGAGATGATCGGCGTGCTCGACGATCTCACCCAGACCCCCGCCTCCGTCGACTGGTTCTTCGTGCATCCGGCGGTGGAGTTCGGCGCCTTCGCGCCGGGCGAGCGCACGGGCAGCTACCGTACCGGCGGCGATGTGTTGGTGTCGGACGACGACGGCCGCTCGTACATCTCCGGTGCGGACTTCGCGATCGCGGTGGTCGACGAGCTCGAGTCGCCCGTGCACCACCGGGCGCGCTTCACGGTCGCCTCCTGAGGCGTCAGGCGGTCAGACCAGGTCGCGCCAGTCGACGGCGCCCGTGACCACGCCGCCCGGTCCCGTGATCGTCTCGGTGAGGGGGCCCATGATGGTCGCCTCGTCGCGGCGGTGCCGCAGCACGTCGCGGATGTAGCTCGTCAGCACCTCGGCCACCGGCACGGACGCCTCCCGCTGCTCCTGCAGGAACCACCGGTGCTCGAGCACCTGGTGGTACACCTCCGCGGGCTCCAGCTTGCCGCGCAGCTCGATCGGAATCGCCCGCACCACGGGCTCGAACGCCTGCGTGAGCCACTCGTGGGCCGCGAGCTCCTCTTCCTCCTCGGGGCGCCCGGAGCGCAGCCGGAACTCGTCGAGATCGTTCAGCAGCCGGCGGGCCTGGTTCTCCTCGACGTCCAGGCCGGTGAGGCGGATGAGGCGCCGCGTGTGGTGGCCCGCGTCGACGACCTTCGGCTGGATCGACACGCGCGTGCCTCCCGCCGCGGTCTCGATCGACATCTCGCCGATGTCGAAGCCCAGCTCGTTCAGGTGGCGCACGCGTTCCGTGATCCGCCACGCCTCGCTCACGGAGAACGTCTGCTCGTCGTGGATCGCGCTCCACAGCGCGCGATACGCCGACACGATCCCGTCCGCGATGCTCACAGGATCCACGCCGCCTTCCAGCCGGCCGCTCGCGGCGAGATCCAGGATCTCGCCCGCGATGTTGGTGCGCGCCAGATCGAGATCGTGGTCACGCTGACCGACGCTCAGACCGTCCTCGTGCAGCTCACCCGTCTCGGCGTCGACGAGGTACGCCGCGAACGCGCCGGCGTCGCGGCGGAAGAGCGTGTTCGACAGCGACACGTCGCCCCAGTAGAACCCCACGTTGTGCAGTCGCACGAGCAGCAGCGCCAGCGCGTCGACGAGGCGCGTCGCGGTGTCGGGACGCAGCGCATGCGTGAACAGCGCGCGGTACGGCATCGAGAACTTCAGATGCGCGGTGACGAGCGCCGCGGGGAGGGCGGCGCCGTCCGTCGTCCGCCGCTGGGAGATGACGGCCACGCGGCGCACGCACGGCACATCGAGCCGCGCGAGCGCGCCCAGCATGTCGTACTCGCGCTGCGCCATCTCGGCGGTCGTCTCCTTGACCGCGACGACCTGGCCGGACAGCTCGCTGAACCGCACGACATGGCGCGAGATGCCCTTCGGGAGCTTCACGATGTGGCGCGAGGGCCAGTCCTCGAGCCGGATCGACCAGGGCAGTGTCAGCAGCTGCGGATCGGTCTCGGTCGCGGTGATGCGGAGGGAGTCGGGCATGGGGTCGCCTCCGAGTCGACGGGGAAGGGGAGCGTGAAACCAGGACGGCGCGGGCAGATCGTCGAGATCCGCCCGCGCCGTCAGGTGTGGTGCGTCAGGACTGCGTGATGGCGGCGGTCACGCGCTGGCCCGACTCGATGTCGAACACGTGCACGTGGTGCGGCACCGCCGCGAGCGTGACGGTCTCGCCCGCGTTCGGGTGATTGCGGCCGTCGACGCGGGCGACGATGTCGGTGCGGACGCCCTCGATGTCCGAGTGGCCGTACAGGTAGCCGTCGGCGCCGAGCTCCTCGACGAGGTCGACGACCACGCTCAGGCCCTCACCACCCGCCGGACCGACCTCGATGTCCTCGGGACGCACGCCGATGGTCGCCTGCTTTCCGGTGACCTTGGCCAGGGCGGACGCCTCGACCGGCACGACCTTCGTGCCGAACTTGATGCCGCCGTCGGCGATGTCGGCCGGGAACAGGTTCATGGCGGGCGAGCCGATGAAGCCGGCGACGAACACGTTGTTCGGCTTCTCGTACAGGTCGCGCGGCGTGCCGACCTGCTGCAGGATGCCGTCCTTCAGCACCGCGATCCGGTCGCCCATCGTGAGGGCCTCGGTCTGGTCGTGCGTGACGTACACGGTCGTGACGCCGAGGCGGCGCTGCAGCGACGCGATCTGGGTGCGGGTCTGGACGCGCAGCTTGGCGTCGAGGTTCGACAGCGGCTCGTCCATGAGGAACACCTGCGGCTCGCGGACGATCGCGCGGCCCATCGCGACGCGCTGACGCTGACCACCCGAGAGGGCCTTCGGCTTGCGGTTCAGGTACGGCTCGAGGTCGAGGAGCTTGGCCGCCTCCTGCACGCGCTTGGCGCGCTCGTCCTTGTTGACGCCGGCGATCTTGAGCGCGAAGCCCATGTTCTCCGCCACGGTCATGTGCGGGTACAGCGCGTAGTTCTGGAACACCATCGCGATGTCGCGGTCCTTCGGCGGCACGTCCGTGACGTCGCGGTCGCCGATCATGATGCGGCCGTCGTTGACCTCTTCGAGGCCGGCGAGCATGCGCAGCGAGGTGGACTTTCCGCAACCCGAGGGGCCGACCAGGACGAGGAACTCGCCGTCGCCGATCTCGAGGTCGAGGCCGTCGACCGCCGGGCGGGTGCCGCCGGGGTAGACGCGAGTGGCGCTGTCAAAGGTGACGGATGCCATGACTTTCTCCTTCACCGGCAGGTACGTGCCGGACGATCCGTAGTGAATGGAGCGACGGGATGAACCGCCGCCGACCCGCCTTTGGGTCGGGATCAGTATGGCATGCGGTCCCGCGCTCGCGTCGACCCGGGCGTGTCGCCGCGTGCCGTGCGGCCGAGATGGCCGTCCTGTCTGGGTTTCTCTCAGCAGCCGTGACTAGCATCGAGGACGTTGTGGCCGTTGTGCGCGGCCGGATCCACGTTCCGAGAGGTTGCATGTCGAGCGACGAGACGGGCCAGACGCCCGACGCGCGAGGCCGTCGCGAGGCGGTGCGCGAGAAGGCTCAGAAGGTCAAGGCGCGCCAGTCGCGCAATCGCGTGCTGCGCCGTTCCGCGCTCGTCCTGCTGGCTCTCGCCGCCGTCGCCGGCATCGCGTACGCCGTGACCAGCATCGTCGTGCCTGCGGTGTCCGAGCCGACGCTCAATCCGACCAGCCTCGAGGATGACGGCGTCGTCGTCGACGAGGCGATGCAGCCCGACCCCTCCGGCACGGCCGCGCCCGCCGAGACGTCCGAGCCCGAGGCGCCCGCCCCGTCCGAGACGCCCGGCGCAGAGCCCATCCAGATCCACGTGTACATCGACTACCTCTCGGAGGCGGCCGGCGAGTTCCAGCGCGTCAACGCTGCGCAGCTGTCCGAGTGGGTCGACCAGGGTGCGGTCGAGGTCGTCTATCACCCCGTTGCCCTGCTGACGTCGAAGTCGAGCGGCACCAAGTACTCGCAGCGCGCGGCCGGGGCTGCCGCGTGCGTGGTCGAACACGCTCCCGAGGCCTTCGCGGCGTTCAACCACGAGCTGCTGACGAACCAGCCCGCGCGCGACAGCGGCGGCTTCAGCGACGCGGAGCTCGCGAATTTGGCGATCGCCACCGGGGCGGACGACACGAAGGCCGTGCGCGCGTGCATCGAGGACGAGGACTACTTCGCGTGGGCTCGGGAAGCCACCGAGCGTGCGCTGAACGGACCGCTTCCCGGCACGGACGACCTCACCCTCTCTGGCGCCCCCATGGTGCTGGTGAACGGCGAGCCGTACGTCGGTGCGCTGGACGCTCCCGAGGAGTTCGCGGCCTTCCTCCTCGCCGTCGACAGCGAGGCCTACCTCGAGACCGCCACCCCCACGCCGTCCCCCTCGTCCCCCGAGGGCTGATCAGGGTCGGTATGCTCGACTCGGTCGCCGGATGCCCGGCGGCGTCGCCGGCTTAGCTCAGTTGGTAGAGCACCTGTCTTGTAAACAGGGGGTCATCGGTTCGAACCCGGTAGCCG
>NZ_JAPSJA010000172.1 GCF_031178525.1 Microbacterium sp. | reverse complement strand
CCCGATCGCGATCGCGCACTGGCGCCGCTTCGCGCGCCCGTCACGCGGCGGCACCGCGATCTTCCTCGACGACCTCTTCACGGCACCGGACGCGCGCGGCGGCGGGATCGGCCGTGCGCTGATCGCGTACCTGCAGCGGATCGCGGACGCCGAGGGGCTGCTCGAGGTGCGCTGGATTACGAGCGAGACGAACACCGACGCGCAGCGCCTGTACGAGCGTGTGGCCGAGCGTGCGCCCTTCCTGACCTACATCGCACCGCCGCTTCCGTGACGTCCGCGTCCGAGCCGTAACGGGAGGACATCCCGGGCGGTCGGGCACGACGCTCCCGCCGGTACAATCGACCAACCCCACCCGCAGCACCCCGAGGATCGCCATGCCCCGCATCTCCGAATCAGGACTGTCCCTCGCCGTCGTCGGCGCCACCGGCCAGGTCGGCACCGTGATGCGCGAGATCCTCGCGGAACGCGCCTTCCCGATCCGCGAGCTGCGCCTGTTCGCGACGTCCCGTTCTGCGGGCACCACCATCGAGTTCGAGGGCGTCGACGTGGTGGTCGAGGACATCGCGACGGCCGACCCTGCGGGCATCGACATCGCCCTGTTCTCGGCCGGCGCGACCGGCAGCCGCGCGCACGCGCCCCGTTTCGCCGAGGCCGGCGCGATCGTGATCGACAACTCCAGCGCCTGGCGCATGGACCCGGAGGTTCCGCTCGTCGTGAGCGAGGTCAACCCGCACGCGATCGGGCAGGCCGTCAAGGGCATCATCGCCAACCCGAACTGCACGACAATGGCGGCCATGCCCGTGCTCAAGGTGCTCGACGCCGAAGCCGGTCTCGAGCGCCTCACGGTCAGCACGTACCAGGCCGTCTCGGGCTCGGGACTCGCGGGCGCGAACGAGCTGCTCGGCCAGGTCCAGGCCGTGCTGCAGCAGGATGACGTGCTGGGGCTCGTGCACGACGGGTCCGCGGTCGCGTTCCCGGAGCCGCAGAAGTACGTCGAGCCCATCGCGTTCGGCGTGATCCCGTTCGCGGGGAACCTCGTCGACGACGGCCTGAACGAGACGGACGAGGAGAAGAAGCTCCGCAACGAGAGCCGCAAGATCCTCGAGCTGCCCGAGCTGCGCGTGTCCGGAACGTGCGTGCGGGTGCCGGTCTTCACGGGCCACTCGCTGTCGATCAACGCCGAGTTCGCGCGGGACATCACGCCCGAGCGCGCGCGTGAGCTGCTGGCGGACGCTCCGGGCGTCGCACTCGAGGAGGTGCCCACGCCGCTCAAGGCCGCGGGCAAGGACCCGAGCTTCGTCGGGCGGATCCGTCCCGACCTCGCCGCGCCGGAGGGCAAGGGCCTCGCGCTGTTCATCTCGAACGACAACCTCCGCAAGGGCGCGGCACTGAACGCCGTGCAGATCGCCGAGCTCGTCGCCGCGGATCTCTCCGCTCGCGCCGCCGTCTGATCCGCATCGCCTCGTCGACACCGGGGAGGTGCGCGCGATCAGCTTTGCCACATCGCAAGAAGGCGTGTTCTTGCGATGCTGGGGCGGACCCTATGGTCCGAGCACCGGATGCGCGCGCCTAGACTTGACGGGTGAGCGAAACCGTCGACGTCGTGCTCATCGGTGGCGGAATCATGAGCGCCACCCTGGGCACGCTCCTCAAAGAACTGCAGCCCGACTGGAAGATCGTCGCCTTCGAGCGGCAGGGTGAGGTCGCGCAGGAGAGCTCCAACGCGTGGAACAACGCGGGCACGGGCCATGCCGCCCTCTGCGAGCTGAACTACATGCCCGACGCGGACGACCCCGCCAAGGCCGTCCAGATCAACGAGCAGTTCCAGCAGAGCCGCCAGCTGTGGACGGCGCTCGTGGCCAAGGGCGTCCTCGACGAGCCCAGCACGTTCATCAATGCGACCCCGCACATGACGTTCGTGCGCGGCGAGAAGGATGTGGCGTACCTCAAGCGCCGCTACGAGACGCTCAAGCGGCAGCCGCTGTTCGCGGGCATCGAGTACTCAGAGGACTCTCGCGTCATCAACCAGTGGGCGCCCCTGCTGATGCAGAAGCGCCGCAAGAGCGACGAGCCGTTCGCGGCCACGCGCACGCCCTCGGGCACCGACGTCGACTTCGGGGCGCTCACCCGCCAGATGTTCGACCACCTCACGGCCAATGACGCGGAGCTGCGCCTGAACCACGAGGTGAAGGGTCTGAAGCGCCAGAAGGACGGCACCTGGCTCGTCAAGTACCGCAACCGGGTCGGCAAAACCCCGGGGGAGCTGCGGGCGCGCTTCGTCTTCGTCGGCGCGGGCGGCTGGGCGATCAAGCTGCTGCAGGCATCCGGCATCAAGGAGATCCGGGGCTACGGCGTCTTCCCGATCGGCGGTCAGTTCCTCAAGACCACCAACCCCGAGCTCGTCGCGCAGCACCGGGCGAAGGTCTACTCGCAGGCCGCCGTCGGCGCGCCGCCCATGTCGGTGCCGCACCTGGATGCCCGCATGGTCGACGGCGAGGGATCGCTGATGTTCGGCCCGTTCGCGACGTTCAGCCCGAAGTTCCTGAAGGACGGTTCGCTCCTCGACATCGTCACGCAGGTGCGCGGGCACAACCTCGGCTCGATGCTGAAGGTCGGCGCCACGAACCTCGATCTCGTGAAGTACCTCGTGAGCGAGCTGCTGAAGGATCGCGAGCGCAAGCTCGACAGCCTGCGGGAGTTCATGCCGACCGCGAAGGACGAGGACTGGGAGCTCATCCAGGCCGGTCAGCGCGCCCAGGTGATGAAGGACGGCAAGCTGCAGTTCGGCACCGAGGTCGTCGCCTCCGCCGACGGGTCCATCGCGGGCCTGCTCGGCGCCTCCCCGGGCGCGTCGACGGCCGCGACGATCATGCTCAACGTGCTGAAGAACTGCTTCGCCGAGCGGCTGGACGAGTGGGAGCCGAAGCTGCGCGAGCTCATCCCGACGTACGGCGGCTACCTGAATGGCGAGCCGGCCCGGGCCGAGGAGTCGACGCAGGCGACCGCCGAGGCGCTGCTGCTCACGGCGTGACGACGTGACGTTGATCACCGTCGCGGCGATCGCGTTCGTGCGCGACGACGGTCGCGTGCTGACGGTGCGCAAGCGCGGCACGTCGCGCTGGATGCTGCCGGGTGGAAAGCCCGAGGCGGGCGAGCGGCCGATCGACACCGCGGTCCGCGAGGTGCGCGAGGAGCTCGGCATCGAGGTCTCGCCCGACGAGCTCGAGCTGCTCGGTGCGTTCGACTCGCATGCGGCGAACGAGGTCGGGCACGCCCTGCGCGCCACGGTGTTCGCCGCGTGGCACGAGGTCGACCCCGTCGTCCAGGCCGAGATCGACGGCCTGCGATGGTCGGATCCGGAGTCGCCGGATGACGCGGAGGCTCCGCTGAACCGCGATCTCGTGTTCCCGCTGCTGCGCGAGCGGCGCGGATCCGTGCGCTGATCATCCGGATCACCCTGCCCGCCGTGGGCAGGCGCTCGTATGCTGGCAGGGAACCATCCCCTGGAGCACGGACATGAGCGCACCCGAACGACACACGCGTCAGACCGACGCGCGCCGCGTCGTGTTCGAGTTCGATCAGGCGGTCGACCGGATCGGCGAGGAGGCCGCGTTCCAGGCGCTCGGGCCGCACCGTCAGGCCGCCCGCTATCTCGCCGAGGCGCACCGCATGCTCGACGACGTGCGCGCCGTGATGCATCGGATCGACGCGGGCTCGCACGACCCGATGCTGCGCCCGAGCGCACAGCGCCGGATGCACGCGGTCGCGGTCGAGATCGCGCGGGCCGGGATGCGCGACGCCGAACGCGTGAAGCTCACCGCGCAGCGGCTGACGAGCCAGATCGTCGCCCCCGATGCGATCCGCAGCGGCAGCATGAAGGGCGTGATCGTGGGGCCGCTGCGCGACGGTGCGACGAAGATCACCGCATGGAGCGTGGAGAAGTGGACGGGATCGCCCGTGGTGGCCGCGCAGCTTCCCAGCACGACGGTCGCGACCACCTCGACGGCCAAGGCGGAGCGGATCACGCGCCACGGACAGGTGCCCGCGCGCCGCATGAACGCCACGTCCGCGCGCGCGTGGCGGCGCGTGGGGCTGGCATCGGCGGTCACGACGGGCGGCGCCCTTGCCGCGTACGGCGGCTGGACGCTCCTGGCTCAGCTGTTCTTCTAGGCTGGATGCGTGGCCAAACTGTACTTCCGCTATGGCGCGATGAACTCCGGGAAGTCGACGGCGTTGCTGCAGGCGGCCTACAACTACGAGGAGCGCGGCCAGCGCGTGCTGCTCGCGAAGCCGGCGATCGACACGAAGGGCGCCGATCAGATCGAGTCGCGCCTCGGCGTGACGCGCACGGTCGACTTCCTGATCGGTCCTGACGACTCGGCGCGAGACCTGTTCCTCGCGCAGCGCGAGCGCGTGCGCACGGACGAGGCGCTGATCCCGGGGGAGGGGACGCGCGATGTCGCGTGCCTGCTCGTCGACGAGGCGCAGTTCCTGACGGCTCCGCAGGTCGACGACCTGTTCCGCATCACGGTCGAGTGCGGCATTCCCGTGATGGCATACGGCATCCGCACCGACTTCCGCACGGAGGCCTTCCCCGGATCGCGCCGCCTGCTCGAGATCGCGCACTCGCTCGAGGAACTCAAGACGATCTGCCGCTGCGGTCGCAAGGCGCTCTTCAACGGACGGGTGGTCGGCGGGCGGTTCGTGTTCGACGGCGATCAGGTCGCGATCGACGCGGCGACGGCGGCCGTGCGCGACGAGCACTTCGTCACCTACGAGTCCCTGTGCGGCACGTGCTATCTCGAAGAGTCCGGCGACGTCCTCGCCCCGCGCTGAATCGGAAGGGCGCCGACGCGTTGTCACGCGCCCGAGGAGCGAGCGAGCCGGTTCTGAGAGGATGAACGCATGAAGGTTCTCCTCGCCGGCGGTGCCGGTTACATCGGTGCGCACACCGCCGTCGCCCTGCTCGACGCCGGCCACGAGGTCGTGCTGCTGGACAGCCTCGACAACACGAGCGCGGTCGTGGAGCAGCGCATCGCGCAGATCACCGGCAAGAGCGCACCGCTCGTCGTCGGCGACGCCGCGGATGACGAGCTCGTGGAGCGCGCATTCGACGAGCACGGTCCGTTCGAGGCGGTCATCCACTTCGCCGCGCACAAGGCGGTGGGCGAGTCCACGCAGCGCCCCCTCGACTACT
>NZ_JAPSJA010000171.1 GCF_031178525.1 Microbacterium sp. | reverse complement strand
ATCGCACGAGCTGTTCGACAAGCTCGCCGCTGTCGGCGTCGACTTCGCCGACGTGACCGAGGTGCTCGAGGAGGAGGGCGTCGAGAAGTTCATCGCCTCCTGGCACGAGCTCCAGGCCACCGTGAAGAGCGCTCTGGAGGGCGCGACGAAGGGAACGGACGCGTGACGTTCTCGATCCGCGTCTCGGGCGACGCGGAGAAGGCGGTCGCGACCCATCTGCCGGCGCTCATCCAGGAGTACGTCGCGTCGAGCATCACCAACCTCGACCCGACGCTGTGGGGCCCCGAGGCGGAGGAGGAGGCGTCCAAGCGCCTCGGCTGGGTGCAGGCCGTGTCGGTCTCGCGTCCGCTCGTGGCCGAGATCGTCGCGCTGCGCGCCGAGCTCGGCGCCAAGGGCGTCGATCGCTTCGTGCTGGGCGGCATGGGCGGCTCCTCGCTCGCACCCGAGGTCATCACGCAGACGGCGGGCGTCGAGCTGACGATCCTCGACTCGACCTCCCCCGGCCAGGTGCTGGCAGCCCTCGACGGCGGGCTCGAGCGCACCGCGCTCATCGTGTCGTCGAAGTCCGGCTCGACGGTCGAGACCGACTCCCAGCGCCGCGCGTTCGAGGCCGCCTTCCGCGACGTGGGCATCGACCCGGCCGAGCGGATCATCGTGGTGACGGATCCCGGTTCGCCGCTCGACGAGTCGGCGCGCGCCGCGGGCTACCGCGTGTTCAACGCGGACCCGACGGTGGGCGGCCGCTACTCGGCGCTCACCGCCTTCGGCCTCGTCCCCTCCGGCCTCGCCGGCGCCGACATCGCCGAGCTGCTCGACGAGGCCGAGGCCTCACTGCTCGAGGTCGCGATCGACGCGCCCGAGAACCCGGCGCTGGCACTGGCCGCCGCGATTGCGGGCACGCAGACGCCCGACGGCTCGGCGCGGCGCGACAAGCTGGGTCTGATCACCGACGGCACGCACATCGTGGGCCTTCCCGACTGGATCGAGCAGCTCATCGCGGAGTCGACGGGCAAGCAGGGCACGGGCATCCTGCCCGTCGTGCTGCTTCCCGTCTCGCCCGAGCTCGACACCAAGCCCGCCGATCTGCAGATCGTGCGCCTGGTGGACGACGCCGAGGAGGTGGAGCGCCGCCATCACGGCGAGATCCTCGTGAGCGGATCGCTCGGCGCGCAGTTCGTCGTGTGGGAGTACGCGACCGCGATCGCCGGCCGCCTGCTCGGCATCAACCCGTTCGACCAGCCCGACGTCGAGTCGGCGAAGGTCGCGGCTCGCGGCCTGCTGGACGCCCGCCCCGCGCCCACGGCCCCGGCGTTCGTCGAGGCGGGAGTCGAGGTGCGGGTGAGCGATCCCGCCCTCGCCGCCAGCGGCACGGTGCAGGGCGTGCTCGATGCGCTGTGGGCCGCGCTGCCCGCGGACGGGTACGTCTCGATCCAGGCGTACGTGAACCGCCTCGAGATCCCGCAGCTGCAGGGTCTGCGCGAGATGGTCGCGGCCGACTCCGGCCGTCCGACCACCTTCGGGTGGGGCCCGCGGTTCCTGCACTCCACCGGCCAGTACCACAAGGGCGGGCCGGCGCAGGGCGTGTTCCTGCAGATCACCGAGCGCACCGAGCTCGACGTCGAGATCCCCGAGCGGCCGTTCACGTTCGGCCAGCTGATCGAGGCCCAGGCGGCGGGCGACGCCGCGGTGCTCGCGGACCACGGCCGTCCCGTCGTGACGCTCACGCTCACGGACCCCCAGACCGAGGTGCTCGCGCTGTTCGAGGCCGCACAATGACGGCAGGCACCGGGGCGGTGGAGATCGCGCGCGGCGCGAATCCGCTGCGCGACCCGTCCGACCGGCGCCTGAACCGGATCGCCGGCCCGAGCGCGCTCGTGATCTTCGGCGTGACGGGCGACCTCTCGCGCAAGAAGCTCATGCCGGCGGTCTACGACCTCGCCAACCGCGGGCTGCTGCCGCCGGGCTTCGCGCTCGTCGGCTTCGCGCGCCGCGACTGGGAGGACCAGGACTTCGCGAAGGTCGTGCACGACGCCGTCAAGCAGTACGCGCGCACCGAGTTCCGCGAGGAGACGTGGCAGCAGCTGCAGCAGGGCATCCGCTTCGTGCAGGGCGAGTTCGACGACGCCGAGGCGTTCGGTCGTCTGCGCGAGACCGTCGACCGCCTGGACGTCGAGCGGGGCACGATGGGCAACCACGCGTTCTACCTGTCGATCCCGCCGAAGTCGTTCCCCGTCGTCGCGCAGCAGCTGCTGGACTCCGGGCTCGTCGAGGACGAGCCGGACGACGACCGCTGGCGTCGCGTCGTGATCGAGAAGCCGTTCGGTCATGACCTCGCGTCGGCGCGGATGCTGAACGACTCGCTCGAGGCGGCGTTCCCGGCCGATTCGATCTTCCGGATCGATCACTACCTCGGCAAGGAGACCGTCCAGAACATCCTCGCGCTGCGGTTCGCGAACGAGCTCTACGAGCCGATCTGGAACCGCAACTACGTCGACCACGTGCAGATCACGATGGCCGAGGACATCGGCGTCGGCGGACGCGCGGGCTACTACGACGGCGTCGGGGCGGCGCGGGACGTGATCCAGAACCACCTGCTTCAGCTGCTCGCGCTCACCGCCATGGAGGAGCCGATCAGCCTCTCGGCCGAGCACCTGCGCGCCGAGAAGGAGAAGGTGCTGGCGGCCGTGCGCCTGCCGGAGGACCTCTCGACGGCGACGGCGCGCGGCCAGTACGCGGGCGGATGGCAGGGCGGCGAGCGGGTGTGCGGCTTCCTCGAGGAGGAGGGCATGAACCCTCAGTCCACGACGGAGACGTACGCCGCGATCAAGCTGGAGATCAACACGCGCCGCTGGGCGGGCGTGCCGTTCTACGTGCGCTCCGGCAAGCGCCTGGGCCGCCGCGTGACCGAGATCGCGGTCGTGTTCAAACGCGCGCCCGAGCATCTGTTCACGCGCGGCCAGACCGCCGAGCTCGGACAGAACGCGCTCGTGATCCGCGTCCAGCCGGACGAGGGCGTCACGATCCGGTTCGGCTCGAAGGTGCCCGGCTACGGCACGCAGGTGCGCGACGTGACGATGGACTTCGGATACGGTCACGCGTTCACCGAGGCGAGCCCCGAGGCTTACGAGCGCCTGATCCTGGACGTCCTGCTGGGCGACCCGCCGCTGTTCCCGCGGCACGAGGAGGTCGAGCTGTCCTGGAAGATCCTCGACCCTGTCGAGGAGTACTGGGCCTCGCTCGAGGGACCGCTCGAGCAGTACGACTCCGGGTCGTGGGGGCCGCCGTCCGCCGATGAGCTCCTTGCCCGCGACGGCCGCGTCTGGAGGCGCCCGTGATCATCGATCTGCCCGATACGACCGTCAGCAAGGTCGCCCGTCAGCTCGTCAGCACGCGCGAGGAGGGCGGCGCGGTCGCGCTCGGCCGCGTGCTGACCCTCGTCATCAAGTCGCACCGCGGCTTCGAGGAGGAGGCGATCGAGGCAGCGAACGACGCCTCGCGCGAGCATCCCATGCGGGTGATCGTGCTCGTCACCGATACGGACGGATCCGCGCGGCTCGACGCGCAGATCCGCGTGGGAAGCGACGCCGGCGCGAGCGAGGTCATCGTGCTGCAGGCCTACGGCGACGCCGCGAGCAACGAGTCCGCGCTGCTCACGGGCCTGCTGCTGCCCGACGCGCCCGTCGTCGCCTGGTGGCCGGATGAGCCGCCCGTGCGACCCGGCGCGTCCGCGCTCGGCCGCATCGCACAGCGCCGCATCACGGACGCGTCGACGGCGCCGTACTCCCCCGACCGGCTCACGCAGCTCGAGAGCGCGTACATGCCGGGCGACACGGACCTCGCCTGGACGCGCCTGACGCGGTGGCGCGAGCAGCTCGCGGCCGTGCTCGACCAGCCGCCGTACGAGCCCGTCACGGCCGTCGCCGTCCGCGGCGCGTCGACGTCGCCGTCCACCGCGCTGCTGGCGGCGTGGCTCGGGCTCGCCCTCGACCTGCCGGTCGACTGGCAGTACGAGGACCCGGCGGCATGGGATCACGGGATCCACTCGGTGCGCCTCACGCGCCCGAGCGGCGACATCCTGCTCGAGCGGCAGACGGAGTCGCTCGCGCTGCTGACGCAGCCCGGTCAGCCCGACCACGATCTGCACCTGCCGCGCCGGTCGCTGCGCGAGTGCCTCGCGGAGGAGCTGCGCCGGCTCGACCCCGACACGCTCTACGGCCGCGTGATCAGCGACGGCTGGAGCCGCCTGACGGAGCCCCGGGGCTCGGCATGACGGACCGTCGCGTGGTGGTGTTGCCCGACAAGGAGCAGCTCGCGGAGAACGTCGCGAACCGCTTCGTCGGCCGCCTCGCGCAGCTGACCCAGGAGGGCCGCGACGTGCACGTGTCGCTGACCGGCGGCGGCATGGGCACCGCGGTGCTGGCCGCCGCGGCCGCGCACGGCTGGGCGAGACAGATCGACTGGTCGCTCGTGCACTTCTGGTGGAGCGACGAGCGCTTCGTGCCCCATGGCGACGAGCAGCGCAACGCGGGCCAAGCACGGGCCGCGCTGCTGGACCGGGTCGGCGTGCCCGACGGCAACGTGCACGAGCCGGCATCCACGGACGACGGTCTCTCCCTCGAGGAGGCCGCCGACGCGTACGCGGCCGAGCTCGCGCGTCACGCCGCGGAAGGCGGCGCATGGCCGGCGTTCGACATCTGCTTCCTGGGCGTGGGTCCGGACGGGCACATCGCCTCGTTGTTCCCCGACCGCGCGGAGGTGCTCGTGACGGACCGCTCCGTGCTTCCGGTGCGCCAGTCGCCGAAGCCACCGCCCGAGCGCGTCACGTTCACGCTTCCGGTGATCAACGCGTCGGCCGACATCTGGATGGTCGTGGCGGGGGCCGACAAGGCGGCCGCGCTGGGACTGGTGCTGGCGGGCGCGGGCCCGGCGAGCGTGCCCGCGGCCGGCGCCGAGGGCACGTCGAGCACCGTCGTGTTCGTGGATCAGGCCGCGGCGGCGGACGTGCCCGAGGACCTGATCGATCCGGAGTACTGAGAAAAAGAACCCCCGCCTCGGCGGGGGTTCTTTCTTCGGTTACTGTCCGCGCTTCTCGCGGAGCTTCTGCAGCGCCTCGCCGAGCAGCTCCTCGGCCTCGTCGTCCGTGCGGCGCTCCTTCACGTAAGCGAGGTGCGTCTTGTACGGCTCGTTCTTCGCGACCGACGGCGGGTTGTCCTTGTCGCG
>NZ_JAPSJA010000170.1 GCF_031178525.1 Microbacterium sp. | reverse complement strand
GGCGCGCTCGCTCTCGTCACCGCGGCCGACGCGTTCGATCCGGCACTGGGCGTGCCGTTCGGCGCGTATGCCCGGCGCCGGATCCTCGGCGCGTTCGCCGATGAGATGCGGGCAATGGACTGGGCGTCGCGGGGCATCCGACGCCGCATCAAGGAGACCCTCGCGGTGCGCGACACGCTCGCCGCCGGCCTCGGCCGCACCCCGACCGTCGCGGAGATCGCCGCCACCATGAGCGTCGACGCCGCCTCGGTCGCCGAGTCGCTCGCCGACGCCGACCGCACGGTCCTCACGCTCGACGACCCCGTGGTGCACCTCGTCTCCTCGGACCTGCCGCTGCCCGACGAGGCCGCCGCGCTGACCGAGCGCCGAGAGGTGCTGCAGAGGGCCCTGGAGGCGCTGCCCGACCGGATGCGGCAGATCGTCAAGGCCGTCTACTTCGAGGACCGCGCCGTGAAGGACATCGCGGCGGAGCTCGGCGTCTCGCACTCCGCCGTGTCGCAGCAGCGGGCCGAGGGCCTGCGCCTGCTGCGCGACGCGCTCGACCGCTACTACGCCGAGGAGCCGGGCCAGACGCCGGCTCCCACCTCGCGCGTGTCCGAGTCGGCGCGCGAGGCGTACTTCACCCGGATCGCCGCGGGCGGCGGCCGCCGCCTGGCGAACGCGCTGCTGAAGAACGCCGCCGCACTGTAGTCGTCGCGACGTCGGCGCGACCCGCATCCCGCGTCGCGGCCCGGGGGCCGGCTCTCTCGTCGAGAGGAGTCGGCCCCCTTTCCGCGCCCGGCGCCTTACCGGCCGTGAGGCGCTGCCGATAGGTCTGATCGGAGCTCACGGATGGGCTTCGCAACACCACCCACTCACGGAGGAATCACCATGGGTATGCAGATCAACACCAACGTGTCGGCGCTCAACGCCTACCGCAACCTGTCGTCGACGCAGAACGACCTGTCGAAGTCGCTCGAGAAGCTGTCGAGCGGCCTTCGCATCAACCGCGCCGCCGACGACGCGGCCGGCCTCGCGATCTCCGAGGGCCTGCGTGCGCAGGTCAACGGTCTGAACGTGGCAGCTCGCAACGCCCAGGACGGCATCTCGGTCATCCAGACCGCGGAAGGCGCCCTGACCGAGGTCCACTCCATCCTGCAGCGCATGCGCGACCTCGCGGTGCAGGGCGCGAACGACTCGAACAACGGTGACTCGCGCGACGCCATCAAGGCGGAGGCCGACCAGCTTGGCGCCGAGCTGTCGCGCATCGCGGAGTCGACCAACTTCAACGGGATCAACCTGTTCCAGGCCGGCACCACCGCCGGTCCCGCGGAGCTGACCTTCCAGGTCGGCGCCGACGGCGACGCCGCCTCGGCGGTCTCGGTGGACATGATCGATCTCGGCGCGGTGCTGACCGGCGTGGTCACGCTGACCGACGGCACTCTCGCCACGGAGGCCGACGGCTTCGACGTGACCGACAACGCCACGTCGCAGACCACCATCGAGGCGCTCGACACGGCCATCACGGCGGTCTCGGAGGGTCGTGCGAACCTCGGTGCGGCGCAGAACCGCTTCGAGTCGACCATCAACAGCCTCAAGGTCTCGTCGGAGAACCTGGCCGCGGCCGAGAGCCGCATCCGCGACACCGACATGGCGGCCGAGATGGTCAAGTACACGGCTGCGAACATCCTGCAGCAGGCCGGCACCGCCATGCTCGCGCAGGCGAACCAGTCGACGCAGGGCGTGCTGCAGCTGCTGCGCTGATCCTCGCGACGCTGATCGGCCGCGCACCGGTCAGCACCGGCTGATCCTCGGATCGGTCGTCGTCGCCCGGGTGGGGAGCATCACACTCCTCACCCGGGCGCCAACCCCCTCAGCCCCCGCACGACCCGGAGGACCCCATGGGCATCACGTTCGACGGCCTCGCGTCCGGCCTCAACACGGCCGAGATCATCGACGCCCTCATGGAGGTCCAGGCGATCCCCCGCACGCTCCTCAAGGCCAAGATCGACGACAAGGGCGTCGTCATCACGCAGCTGCAGAGCCTCAACACCGCGCTGCAGGGCTTGTTCACCGAGGCCGGGAAGGCCAAGTCCGCCGGCGCACTCAGCGCGTTCACCGCCACCGCCTCCAGCGACGCCGTGCGCGTGAGCGCGGGACCGACAGCTCAGGCGACCGTGACGGATGTCGTCGTCGACCGCGTCGCCACCGCGCAGACCACCGTCACGGCGGCATACGCCTCCTGGCCGGACCAGCCGCCCATCCTGACCATCGTGAACGCGGAGGGCGAGCGCGTCGAGGTGACCGCCGCGTCCACATCCATGGCCGACATCGCACGTGCCATCGGGAACGCGGGCGCCGGAGTGTCCGCGAGCGCGGTCGCCGCAGGAAAGGATGCCGAGGGCAAGACCCTGTATCGCCTGCAGCTCACGGCGGCCGAGACGGGCACGGCGGGCGCCTTCACGGTCTATCGCGGCGACGCGGACGCGATCGACGCCGGCACGGCCGTCGATCTCGCCGGCGAGCCGGGCGCCGGGACCGTGACGGCGGCGGCCGACGCCCGGGTGCGCCTGTGGGCCGGGACCGCCGCCGAGCAGGTCGTGACCTCCTCGTCCAACACCTTCACGGGCCTGCTGCCGGGCATCGACGTCACGGTCACCAAGGCGTCCGCCGATCCTGTGACCATCACGGTCGCAGCCGACGCCGCGGCGCGCACGAAGATCGCCGGGGACTTCGTCGACCGCATCGCCGCCATCCTGAGCGGCATCGACAAGGGCAGCAAGGCCACGATCGCGGACGGCGCCGGCGAGGAGACCACGCTCGGCGTCTTCACGGGCGACAGCACGGTGCGCGCGCTGCGCCGCGGCCTGCAGGAGGCCGTGCAGCACCCGATCGACGACGTCTCACCGTCGTCGATCGGCATCTCTGTCGACCGCTACGGCGTGCTGACGCTCGACAAAGAAAAGTTCGCCCAGGCGCTCGCCGAGGACCCCGCGGCCGTCGAAGCCGTCTTCACGGGCGTCGCGGCCCGCGTGGAGGCCACGACCGAGCAGTACTCCGACCGCTACGACGGGCTGCTCACCGCGCGCATCACCGGCCAGCAGGATGAGGTCGGCTCGCTCGAGGACCAGATGGATCGTTGGGACGTGCGGCTCGAGCAGCGCCGCGCCACCCTGGAGCGCACCTACGCGCGCCTTGAGACCATGCTCTCCGAGCTGCAGTCGCAATCCGCCTATCTCACATCTCAGCTCACAGCGCTGCCCGGCCGAGAGGACAGCTGATGACCGGACACACCTTCCCGCCCACGGCGTTCCCCGGCGGCCCGGCGACGCCGAGCGCCGGACGCAGCGGCCAGAACATCGCCCAGCTGCGCGCGGCCCAGGCTCGCTATCAGGCCGACGCCGTCATGTCCGCCTCCCCCGAGCGGCTGCTCACGATGCTCTACGACCGGCTCGTGCTCGACATCGAGCGCGGCGAGGCGGCCCAGCAGGCGGCCGACTGGAATGAGGCGGGCACGCAGCTGCTGCACGCTCAGGCAATCGTCGCCGAGCTCAACGCCTCTCTCGCCGATACATGGGAGGGCAGCGCGGGGCTGCGCAGCCTCTACGCGTTCCTGACCACGGCACTGATCGACGCGAACGTCAACCGCGACCCGCAGCGCACGCGGGCGTGCCTCGACCTGGTCGGCCCGTTGCGGGACGCGTGGCATCAGGCCGCGCAGCAGGTCGGAAGCGCATCCGCCCCCGCCGTCGCCACCGCGTTCCCGGCGCACGCCCATGCGTGACGACGCGGCCGTGCCGGCTCCGTCGTCGGTCGCGGCGCCCCACGCTCCGTCCGACGCGGCGGCCATCGCGGAGTGGACCGCCCTGCTCGACCGCTTCGAGCGCGACGTCGCGGGCCCCTCCGACGCCGCCTGGCGAGAGGCGTCCGCTCCCCTGCCCTTCGAGCTCGCCGGACGCGCTCAGACCGTACTGGCCGCTCAGCGCGAGGCCATCGCGCGAACCGCGCGTGACCGCGACGAGGTTCTCGGCCAGCTGACCGCCGTGCGCCGCATCCCCTCGGCGCCCGCGACCGCCGCCGCCTACATCGACCTCGACGGCTGACCGCCGCGGTCGAGACGACCTGACCGCCACCCCGCGGGACGCCGCGGCGTCGCGCGACACGCGCGGGCCACTCCGTACAGACGTCCGCACTAACGCGATCGGCCCACCGGCCGATAGAGCAGTGTGAGCACGGATCGCTCACCCCCCAGGCCACGGATCGGCCGGATCGCACCATCGGAAGCCACGGGTTCCATGTTCGATTCAGTCAGCATCAGCGCGCTCACGAGCGCCCTGGACGGACTCGCGCTGCGACAGCGGGCGATCGCCGACAACATCGCCAACGTCAACACGCCGAACTACCGCGCCAAGCGTGTGCAGTTCGAGGACGCCCTCGCCGCGTCAGTCGCGGAGGGATCCGGCCGCGTGACGGCGACGAGCGCCGAGTCCCTCGAGCCGACGCGGCTGGACGGCAACAACGTCAATCTCGACACCGAGACGCTCTCGAGCATCGACACCGTGCTGCGCTTCCAGTTCGCCTCGCAGGCGATCGGCGGCTCGTTCAGCTCGGTGCGCACGGCCCTGAGGACGAGCTGATGACCTTCGACGCGATCGGCATCGCCGGCACGGGGCTCACCGTGCATCGCAAGTGGCTCGACGCCCTGAGCGACAACATCGCGAACATCAACACCGCGACGCCCACCGAGGGAGCGGCCTTCCAGGAGCGCTACGTCGCTGTGCAGAACTCGCCCGACTCCCCCGGCGTGTACGTGGCGGGCATCGAGCTGGGCGATCCGGAGGGACGCATGGTCTACGAGCCCGATCATCCTCTCGCCGACGAGGAGGGCTACGTGCGCTACCCCGACATCGACCTGGGTGACCAGATGAGCCAGCTCATCCTCGCCCAGCGCGGCTACGAGGCGAACGCCGCCGTCGTCGACCGCGCCAAGACGACCTACGAGGCCGCCCTGCAGATCGGACGCAGCTGATGCCCATCCCCTCCCTCGATGCGCTCGGAGCGGGCTCCGGCATCGCGCCCGTCGCGCCCACGGCTCCGACGAGGCCGACGGACGGCACCGGGTTCGCCTCCGCGGTCACCGGTGCGGTCGACGAGCTGCAGCGCCTGCAGTCGACGTCGAACGAGCTGTCGGTGGCCGCCGTCACGGGCGACCTCACCGACATCCACTCGGCCATGATCGCCTCGAGCCGCG
>NZ_JAPSJA010000021.1 GCF_031178525.1 Microbacterium sp. | reverse complement strand
GACGGTGAGCTCGCGCTCGTGGACGGGGAACTCGGCGATCACGGCGTCGACCTCGCCGTCGAGTACCGCGGTGAATGGGGAACCGAGCGACAGGTCGTGGGTGTGCACCGTGATCCCGTGCTCGTCATACAGGGCGCGGAAGGCGGTGGTGATCTCCTCGTAGACCATGCCGGTGAACCCGATCCGCAGCTCCTCGACCGCACCCCGCAGAGCTCGCTCACGTGCGCGGGTGAAGGTGCGCAGCAGGGTGCGGTAGGCGGGACGGACTTCGCTGACGAACTGGGCACCGATACGGGTGAGGGTAACGCGGCGGCTGGTGCGCTCAACCAGGAGCGCACCGACACGGCTTTCGAGTTCGGCGATGAGCTGGCTTACGCGGGACTGAGAGTAGCCCAGCCGTGCGGCGGTGCGCCCGAAGTGGAGTTCTTCGGCAAGGGTGATCAGGCACTCGATCTGCTGGATGTTCGCCTGATGCATTGTCGGAAACTCGGCGCTCACGCCCACCACTCTAGGCACGGGATCAATCAGTCTGACTCATCGTTCTATGAGGACATCGCTGTTGTTCCGCGGGCCATTCACGCGATGGGCTGGATGGTATGAATGCTGGATCTTCCCCTGCATCGATCCGTGAGGATCACACCTCGCTGCCCCAGTGGGTCGCCGTGGGCGTCGTCACGCTCGCGACGTTCACCGTGGTGACCTCCGAAATGCTGCCCGTCGGGGTGCTCACCCCGATGGCCGATGGATTGGGCATCTCCACCGGGGCCGCCGGCACGAGCTTGACCATCACCGGTCTCGTCTCCGCCGTCACCGCCTCGATCGTCCCGCGCCTGCTGGGGAACCTCGACCGCCGCACGGTGCTCGCGGCCGCGATGGTGATCCTCGCGATTGGCAACGGCATGACCACGATCGCGGACGGGTTCGGGATGCTCGTCGTCTCGCGGATCATCCTGGGCGTCGGCATGGGAACGGTGTGGGGCATGGCGTCGGCCGTCGCGATCCGGCTCGTCGCCCCGCGCAACGTCTCCCTTGCGGTCTCCTTCGCCGTCAGCGGCGTCGCCTCCGCGTCCGTCCTCGGAGTCCCACTGGGCACGTTCGTCGGCAACGTCTTCGGGTGGCGAGCGGCGTTCGGCTCTCTCACCGCCTTCGCCCTCATCATCGCGCTCGCCCTGATCTTCTCGCTGCCGACGCTGCGCCATCCCGAGACCGACGACGCGACGGTCGAGACACACCCACGCAGGTCGCTGCTGCGCCCCACCGTGATCACGGGACTGATCGTCGTGGTGCTGCTGGTGACCGCGCACTTCGCCGCCTACACCTACGTCCGACCCGTGTTAGAGAACCAGACCGAGCTCTCGGCGAACGCCATCGCCCTGCTCCTACTGCTTTACGGCGCGTTCGGGCTGGTCGGCAACTTCGCCTCGGGGGCCGCCGCCGGCCGCAAACCCCGACTCACCGTTCTCCTGCTCGCCGCCGGGATCACCATCGGGATTGCGACCCTGGCCGCATTCGGCGCCGGCGCGCTGGCCGCCGGGATCGCGATCGCGCTCTGGGGCGTCACCTATGGCGGCCTATCGGTCGGAGCGCAACTGTGGATGACGACCGCCGCACCGGATCGAGTCGAGCACGTCACCGGCCTCTACGTCGGCATCTTCACCGGCGCCATCGCCCTCGGTGCCGCCGCCGGCGGCCTCGTGGTCGAAAGCGCGGGCATCATCCCGATGCTGTGGGCAGCCGCAGCGCTCGCCCTCGCCTCGCTCCTGATCGGCGTGTTCGCCCCCGCCCGAAGCGCAGCCTCGTCGGGCAGCTGAAACCGAGTGCGTACTGAGGGCGCACCCGCTTTCGTTCGGGTTGCGGATGACGTCGAGCACGCGCCGCGATCACGTCTTCACTGGGAAGCTCGGCGGGCCGTTCGATAGCGGGAACCTCGCTCACGCCGCCCGGTGGCACTCGGTCCGTGCACAGATGGCCACGTTCCCCGCGATGCCGTCAATGCCGCGAATCGTGAGGTCACATTTCGAGGGGGTGACTACGCGGCAGAGTCGGGTGCACACACGACGAGACCCCCGGTAAACCGGGGGTCTTGATCTGTAGCGGAGGCGGGACTCGAACCCGCGACCTCACGATTATGAGTCGTGCGCTCTCACCAACTGAGCTACTCCGCCGCACAGACATTCGCGGAGTGATCCGTCGGATGTCGAGAGCCCCGAGTCAGGATTGAACTGACGACCCCTTCCTTACCATGGAAGTGCTCTGCCACTGAGCTATCGGGGCGTGCTGCCCGCGCCGGGGCAACCAGACGAGGATATCATCCTCCGGGCGCGGACTCGAACCGAGCCCGCTCCCGCGCGAGTCTCACTCGCCGGCGACCTCGGCCTGAGCGCCGGCCACCTCGGCGGCCTGCTCCTCGGTGTAGTGGATGCCGGCGTGCTCCTCGAGCCAAGGCATCGGGTCGATCGCCTGACCGCTCGGAAGCCGCAGCTCGAAGTGCAGGTGCGCGCCGAACGACCGACCCGTGTTGCCGACGAGGCCCACCGTGTCGCCGACCTCGACCTTGTCGCCGGCCGAGACCTTGAGTGAGCCGTACTGCATGTGCGCGTAGTGACTCGTGATGAGCTGACCGTCGATCACGTGATCGATGTAGACGTTCACGCCGTAGGCGCCACCGGACTCGGTCGCGATGCGCACGGTGCCCGCGGCGATCGCCTGCACGGGAGCACCCGCGCCCGGCGTGAAGTCGATTCCCTCGTGCAGACGGCCCCAGCGCTGACCGAACGAGTAGGACTTGCTCGTGCCGAGCACGATGGGCCACTGGATGTCGGCGGTCGGATCGTTGACGTAGAAGGCGTTGGCGGTGTTGATGCCCGTGACCGCGGCCATCTCGGCGAACGTGGTCGTCTCGTAGCCGCCCGACCCCTGCACCTCTGCGTTCTGCACCTCGGCCGGCGCGACGAAGGCCTGGATCTGCTCGTCGGTCTCCTCGGCAGGACCGGCGGCGATCGACATGTCGCGCACATCGACGGTGTCCGTGGAGGCCAGCGCCGCGAACGGGGTGGTCATCCCGACGGCCAGCAGGCCGACGACACCGAAAGCGCCCAGCGAGGCCGTGACCGTCGCCACGCGCCGTGCCGCCGACGGGCGAGCGCGGCGGGCGCTGTGATGCGCGCCGGCACGCGGCGCGGCCGGAGCGGCCGGACGCGGCTCGTCGGAGGCGACGGGCGTCTCGCCCGTGAAGTTGAGGGCGCGGGCAGCCTCGGCGAACAGGTCGACCGGCTCCTCCGGTGCAGCGCTCTGCGCGGCATCCTGCACGGCCGGCTCCGGAGCGGCGGGCTCGGCGGCGGGGATCGCCTCGGGCGCGATCGCGATGGGCGCGGTCATCACCGTCTCGAGCGAGACGTGCGCCACGGGCTCCTGCGGCACCGGCACGGCGGGCGCCTCGCCCGACGTGCGCCGACGCGAGCGGTGCGATGCGGTGGGCAGGGCGACGACCTCGGAGCGAGCGGCACCCCTGGACGACCGGCGGGTCGCCGGCGCGACGGGAGCGGGCGCGACCGCGGCGGGAGCGACGGGCGCGGGGGTCGCGAACACGGCGGGAAGCGTTTCGCGGGACTGCATCACCGCGTCCGCGTCGCCGACGCGGAGCTGACGCCGCGTCAACGGCACCTCGGGCACGGGGCGCTCTGCTGCGACGCGACGTGAGCGGCGCGTGAGGGGCGCGGACTCAGTCGGGGGGACGTCGAAGGGCACAGTCAACTTTCGGGTAAGCGCCGCAGGGATGCTGGGGAGCTCGGCGCGTCAGTACGGGTCGGGTTCGTCATCCTCGTCTCGGGCGACTGGATAACGATTCAGTAAACAGTAACCGCTCATCGCGGAAAACGCCACGTGCGGATTCCCGTTCGCCGGGATTGCTGGGAGCGGTCTCAAAGTCCCCGCGGCCCCCGTTCGGCTCACTCGAGGATGCGCTGCCGCAGTTCCTCGAACAGGACGGGCCCCGCGACGATCGTGAGCGCGCGACCGTACTCGTCGGGCGCGAACCAGCCCGTGCGTCCTCCCGCCTCGTCCACCAGGAGGCGTCCGGCCGCGACGTCCCAGGGCTTGAGGCCGCGCTCGAAGTAGCCGTCGAGCCGACCGGCGGCGACGAACGACAGATCGAGCGAAGCGGCGCCGATCCGGCGGATGTCGCGTGCCAGCGGCATCACGCGCCCGAGCACGTCGAGGTCGCCCGCGTGCGTGGACTTGTCGTAGCCGAGACCTGTCGCGACGAGCGCGCCCGCCGGCGCATCCTCGGTCACGCGCAACCGCTCGCCGCCGAGCCAGGCACCCTCGCCCGCCGCGGCACGGAACGTCTCCCCCAGAGCCGGGGCGTGCACGACGCCCGCCAGCGCACGCCACTGTGCCGGATCCCGCGATCCCTCGACCGCCGCGATGCTGACGGCGTACGAGGGCATCCCGAACGCGTAGTTGACCGTGCCGTCGATCGGGTCGACCACCCAGGTGATGCCGGTGGTTCCGTCCGCGTCGCCCGACTCCTCCCCGAGGAACCCGTCGTCGGGTCGAGCGTCGGCCAGGCGCCCGCGGATGAGCGTCTCGACCTCGCGATCGGCCTCCGTGACGATGTCGGCGATCGTCGACTTGGACGCGGCGATGGACACTCCCTCGCCCCGGCGACGCCGGGCGAGCTCGCCGGCCTCCTTCGCGATCTCGAGGGCGAGGTCCTGGAGCTCGAGCGGAGACGTCATGCCCTCACGCTACCGGCGGCCGGAACGATGGAGCACGGGCGCCTCGGGGCCTTCGTCGGTGAGGACGGCGGGTCGGCGCCTCGAGGCGAGAGCCCCCGCTCCCCGGGAACGACGAAGCCCCCGGGAGTACCGGGGGCTTCGTCGTGGCGGTGGCAAGTGAGGGATTCGAACCCCCGAAGCATGACGCGGCTGATTTACAGTCAGCTCCCTTTGGCCGCTCGGGCAACTTGCCAAGCGCATCCGACCGACTTATCCAGCCAACCGGAGACGCGAGAGTTCATATTACCCGCACCTGGCCGTGCGTCGAAATCGCCCCGCGTGACCGGGCGCGGCGGCTTCGCGGATGCGGTTGCGCGGATCAGGCGGCCTTGGCGAGCACGCGCTCGACGAACTCGTGCGTGCGCCGCGCGGTGCCGTCGATCTTCATGTCGACGCTGCCCCGGTACTCGTTCGGCGCGAGAGGCATCGCCAGGCGGACGTTCTCGTGGCACGACAGATCGGCGCAGATGTAGGTGCCGACGCTGTCGCCGTGCTCGCCGGCACTGCCCGCCTTACGCGCCGTGAAGAGCGTGACCTGGTTGCCCGGCTGCATCGTGCGACAGATGTTGCAGAACGCCGAGCGCGCGTGCGACGAGCCCTCCGACGCGCGCAGCACGACGCCCGTGACCTCGCCGCCCACCTCCGCCACGATGTAGCCGCGGCTGCGCGAGCGTGGATCGCGCCACGCGAGGAAGTCGAGATGGTCCCACTCCGTGAGCAGGAAGTCGTGGGGCAGGGCGATGACCGACGCGTCGGTCTTCTCGGCGTTGACGAACGACCCGCGGAGCTCCGCCTCGGTGAGCGCGCGCATGCAACCTCCCGGATGTCGGCCCGGCGGGGTGCCGGACTCCCGCGAAGATTCTACGAACCCGAGCGGACCCCGGGCCTCTGCGCAAGACAGCGCCGCATTAGGCTGACCCCATGGCCGACAGCTCTTTCGACATCGTCAGCAAGGTGGACAAGCAGGAGGCGGACAACGCGCTCAATCAGGCCCGCAAGGAGGTCGAGCAGCGCTACGACTTCAAGGGCACCGACGCGTCGATCGCGTGGAGCGGTGAGCAGATCCTGATCACCGCCAACAGCGAGGAGCGCGCGAAGGCCGTGCTCGACGTGTTCCAGTCGAAGCTCATCAAGCGCGGCATCTCGCTGAAGAGCCTCGAGTCCGGTGAGCCGACCGCGAGCGGCAAGGAGTTCAAGCTCGTCTCGAGCCTGAAGGACGGCATCTCGCAGGAGAACGCGAAGAAGATCGGCAAGATCATCCGCGACGAGGCGCCGAAGGGCGTCAAGTCGCAGGTGCAGGGCGACGAGCTGCGCGTGTCGAGCAAGAGCCGCGACGATCTGCAGGAGGTCATCCGCCTGCTGAAGGCCGCCGACCTCGACATCGACCTGCAGTTCATCAACTACCGCTGACGCGCCGTCCGCCCAGGGCGCTGCCCGCTGCCCCGGGTCGGCATCCGGCCGCTGACGTCCAGCTGCCCGTTCGACCCGCTCGCGTAGGATGACCGGGTTCTCATCGCTGCGGGCGCGGTCGCGTGCGCGGCACGGCCCCTTCCCGCGCGGCCTCCACATTCACGGGCGGAAGATTCATGAGCGGGTTGACTCCGATCGACAAGGGCAAGCAGCTGCTGGCGGACACGGTCTTCCAGTACCTCGGCCAGGCGATCATCGACGGCACTCTCGAGCAGGGCGAGCGCATCCGCGACGCGGAGCTCGCCGAGAAGCTGAACGTCTCGCGCATGCCCATCCGCGAGGCCCTGCAGCGCCTGGAGCGCATCGGCCTCGTCGAGATGATGCCGAGCCGGTACACGCGCGTCTCGGTCGTCACCGATGAGATCGTGCGCGCCTCGCTCGCGTACGCCGGCTACAAGTGCGGCATCGAGCTGCGGGTCGCACTGCCGCAGCTCTCCGCCGCGCAGGAGCGGCGAGCGCTCGAGCTGCTCGAGGCCATGGGCGAAGGCCTGGGCGACGTCGAGGCGTCGATCACGGCGCGCATCGCCTTCTCGCGCTACATCGGCTCGATCACACCCGAGACGGTCTACAGCCAGCAGCTCCAGGACCTCGACGTGGCACTCGAGCGCAACCTGCGGCACGTCGGCCCCGTCGCGACCGACGACGAGCTGCGCGACAACTACGCGAGACTGCGCGATGCGATCCGGCGCCGCGACCGCGACACGGCCGAGCGCCTCGTGCGCGACCAGTTCGGCCTCTGAGATCGCCTAGCATCTCGTCACATGACTTCCGCATCCGCCCTGCGTCCGACTTTCACGGGGTCCGAGCGCGACGCCGCGGCCGAGGGCCCGGCCTGGTACCGCACCGCCGCGATCTATCAGATCTACCCGCGCTCGTTCGCCGATGCGAACGGCGACGGCATCGGCGACCTGCCCGGCATCACCTCGCGGCTCGACGCGCTGCAGCAGCTCGGCATCGACGCCATCTGGCTCTCGCCGTTCATGACCTCTCCGCAGAAGGACGCGGGCTACGACGTCGCCGACTACTGCGACGTCGACCCGCTGTTCGGCACCCTGGGCGACTTCGACGAGATGCTCGCGCGTGCGCACGAGCGCGGCATCCGCGTCATCGTCGACCTCGTGCCGAACCATTCCTCCGACCAGCACCCGTGGTTCCAGGCCGCGCTGGCCGCCGCTCCGGGCAGCCCGGAGCGCGCGCGCTACATGTTCCGAGACGGCCGCGGCGCGCACGGCGAGCTGCCGCCGAACAACTGGCAGTCGGTGTTCGGCGGCCACGCCTGGACGCGCGTGACCGAAGCCGACGGCACCCCCGGCCAGTGGTACCTGCACCTGTTCGACGCGAGTCAGCCCGACTTCGACTGGGCGAACGAGGACGTGCGCGAGGAGTTCCGCCGCATCCTGCGTTTCTGGCTCGACCGCGGCGTGGACGGCTTCCGCGTGGACGTGGCCCATGGCCTCGTCAAGCACGACGAGCTGCCCGACTACATGCCGGCCGAGGACGCCGACTCGATGGGCGGCCAGGAGACGGTGCCGTACTGGGCCCAGGAGGGCGTGCACGAGATCTACCGCGACTGGCGCCGCCTGCTCGAGGAGTACGACGGCGACCGCGCGCTGTGTGCCGAGGCCTGGCTGCCGACCGCGGCCGAGACGGCCCTGTGGGTGCGCCCCGACGAGATGCATCAGGCGTTCAACTTCCCGTACCTGATGGCCGACTGGGACGCCACCCAGCTGCGTGCCGTCATCGACGAGTCGCTCCGCGCGTTCGGGGGCGTCGGCGCACCGACCACGTGGGTGCTGTCGAACCACGACGTGATCCGCCACGCGTCGCGCCTGGCGCTCGGCGCCGACGCGCCGCAGGGCCACGGCATCGGCCCGCTCTCCGCCGGCAAGCCCGACCCGGTCGTCGGCCTGCGCCGGGCCCGCGCCGCGACGACCCTCATGCTCGCGCTGCCGGGATCCGCGTACCTCTACCAGGGCGAGGAGCTCGGCCTGCCGGAGGTCATCGAGCTGCCGGACGACGCGCGCCAGGACCCGACGTGGTTCCGCACGCAGGGCGAGCGCTACGGCCGCGACGGCTGCCGCGTGCCGATCCCGTGGGAGGCCGACGCCCCCGCGTTCGGGTTCAGCGAGACGGGCAGCTCGTGGCTGCCGCAGCCTGCGGAATGGGCCGGCCTCGCGCGCGACCGCCAGCAGGACGACTCCGACTCGACGCTGAGCCTCTATCGCGCGCTGCTGCGCCTGCGCCGCGAGCTGGCGCTCGGCGCGAGCGAGGACTTCGCGTGGATCGACGGCTTCCCGGCGTCCACGCTCGCCTTCCGCAGCGGCGCCGTCACGGTGGTCGCGAATGCGGGCTCCGCGCCCGTCCCTCTTCCCGAGGGCGCACGCGTGCTGGTCGCGAGCGCACCGCTCGAGGAAGACGGGTCCGGATCGTTCGCGCTGCCGCGCGACACGGCCGTGTGGCTCGTCCGGGACTGATTCCGGAGGCGCCCGAACGATCTCTCGCCCGGGCGACCGATCAGGCGCTCCCCGCCAGGATCCGCGCGATCCGGGCGTGCGTGCGGAAGCTCTCGGTCATCTCGCGGGAGGACGTGGAGTGGAAGTTGAGCACGACGTGCGCGTCGTGCTCCCGGTGGGAGAACACGTGCGTCGCCCACACCCCCAGGTGGCCCACGGGCTGCGAGAGCCCTCGCATCACGAGGGGGATGAACTCGTTGAAGCGCACGGTCATGATCCCCGCGCCGTAGTGGATGCCCCGGCGGAAGCGCCGCTGCGGCCGGATGAGGCGTTCGAGCAGGCGGGTCTCGATCAGCCGCCCTCCGAGCAGCGCCCGCTGGAACCGGATGAAGTCGTCCGCCGTCGCGACGACGTTGCCTCCCGCCCAGTCGAGGCTCACGCACCGCGCACGGCTGAACTCCTCCCCCTCGATCCAGAACGGGGCGACGTCGATCGTGGAGAGGTCGTCGGGGATGAGGGCGGCGTCGTACGGCGTGGAGGCGCGCTCCATCCCGGTCGGCTCGAAGATGCGGGTGCGCAGCTGCGCAGCGAACGGCTCGCCGCCGGTCTCCTCCACGATGCGGCCGAGCAGCACGTAGCCCGTGTCGGAGTAGTGGAACCGCTCGCCGGGCCTCCCCACGGCGGGCAGCGAGCGCGCCTGGTCGAGGAGGTCGGCCGGCGTCCAGCGCCGATCGCGATGGCGGGAGAGCGTCCGCACCGACGCCTCGGTCGTGTGCCCTCGAGGTGGGTCGAAGAAGTCCGGGATGCCGCTCGTGTGGGCGAGCAGCTGCTCGACGGTCACCTCACGCGCGACGTCCACGCCTGCCGCCCCCGGCAGCCCCGTGACGTCCGCTTCCGGCAGGAGCTGCCCGATCGGCGCCTCGAGGGCGAGGCGGCCCTCTTCGGCGAGCATCGCGATCAGCGTCGTGGTGAACAGCTTGCCCGAGCTCGCGGCGTGGAACGGCCGTTCGACATCGCCGAAGCCGAACTCCCAGTCCGGTGCGGACACCCGCACGAGCGGCGCCGGCATCCCCCGCCGTCGGCCCGCCATCCGTTCCAGGCCGGCCCGCAGCGCGGCCTCCGCGCGTGATCGATCCGTCATCGTCTCTCCCTGCAGTGCTCGATCTGACATATCTACGAGACATCTCTAACAGACATGTCGGCGAGATGCAACGATTAGGATCGCGACGTGGCACACGTGATCCTGGGATTCCTGATGATCGCGCCCATGAGCCTGTACGAGCTCGTGAAGGCGTTCGAGTCGAGCGTCTCGCTCTTCTACAGCGCGAGCACCGGCAGCATCAAGCGCGCCCTCGACATCCTTCGCGCCGACGGCCGCATCGAGGCCGCCGCCGAACATCCCGGCGCCCGCGGCAAGAAGACCTACCGCCTCACCGACGCGGGTCGCCGCGCCTTCCACGACTGGCTGACCGCCGCACCCGACGGCCCGGATCTGGAGACCGCGGCGCTGTCCCGGCTGTTCTTCCTCGGCCTGCTGGCACCGGACGAGCGCGCGCCCGTGATCGAGCGCATCCTGGGGCGGATCGACGGCGAACTCGCCGTGCTGACGGCGGTCGACGCGCAGCTGAAGCACATGCCGGTCGCGGACGAGCATCGCGAGCTCGTGCCGTACCAGCGCGCGACCCTCGACTACGGCCTCACGGGCCTGCGCACCGCGCGGGACTGGTTCGGAGAGCTGCTGGAGCGCGAGCGGTCAGGCCGCGTCTAGGAGAGCCGTTTCGCTCAGGGAAGCCACTTCATCGGGTCGACGATCTTGCCGTCCACCCGCACCTCGATATGCAGGTGCTCGATCGTGGCGTTCCCCGTCGCCCCCATGTAGCCGATGATCTGACCGGCCTTGACCCGCTGGCCCGCGACGACCGGCGGTGTGTTGATCAGGTGAGCCGATCGCGTCTCGACCTTCTTGCCGTCGACCACGTGGTTCACCGTGACGAGATAGCCGTACGCGCCACCCGACGCTCCGGCGAAGCGCACGACGCCGTCCGCGACCGCGTGGATGGGCGTCCAGGCGGGCGCCAGGATGTCGGCTCCCTCGTGCGTCGTCGTCACCGTCCGGCTCACCCGGTACGGCTCGCGGACCGGGAACACCACGGTCGACTTCTTCACCGACGTCGGCTGCGCCGAGCCGGATGCCGCGGGCGGCAGCGTCAGGCTCCACGCTCCGGAACCGGTCACGGTGGCGATCGTCGGTCCGGCGAGCATCGTGCCGCTCGCGGCCCCCGCGGCGAGCGCGGCGCTGCTCCGGTCCGGGTACAGCGTGGCGAGCCTGCCCGCGGCGGGCGCCGTCGAGGCGAGCTGATCGATCCGCGCCCCGCCTGCCGTCGAGCGGACGGTCCCGGCGCCGCCCCCGTAGAGGTACGCTTCCGCGCCGTCGCCCGCGGTCTCGAGCTCCTCGAGCGAGCTCACGGGGTGCGACGTGAGCACCCAGGAGCCGCGCGACGTGACGCGGAGGGACCTCACGTCGCCACCCTTGGGGTCGCCCCACACCACAGTGCGCGCGCCGCCCGGGTTCGAGACGAGGCGCTGCGTGGATCCATCCGCCCGCACGGCGTCGACCCGGAGTGAGGAGTCTCCCGACGCGATCGTGATCGCACCGCGGCGCGCACCCGCGGGGACCGCGACCGTCGCATTGCCGGATCCCTTCGTGGTCGTCGCGACGAACGACCCGTAGGTGCCGTCGGCCCACGACCGCGTCGAAGCGGCAGGGCGGGTGCCGCGGCGCACGCCGAGGCTGTCGGCGCCGTCGCCGTTCCAGTCGCCCACGAGCGTCGCGTCGCCCGCGCGCCCGTACACGAGCCGCCGATCGGCCTCGCCGCCCGAGAAGTCGTTCTTGATGAAGTAGGTCGCGTCGCGCCGCACGCCGATCGTGTCGATCCGGTCGCCGTCCCAGTCGCCCACGTACACGCGGTCGCCCGCGCGCCCGAACGGCACGCGGACGTCCGCCTCGCCGCCCGCGAGGCTGTTGCGCAGATGGAAGACGTTGCCGCGGCGCACGCCGATCGTGTCGCGGCCGTCCCCGTCCCAGTCGCCGATCACCACGTCGTCGCCCTCGCGGCCGTACACGATCACCCTGCTCGCGGCGCCTCCCGTGAGCTTGTCGTTGATGTAGTACGTGCGTCCGCGGCGGACGGCGAGCGTGTCCTTGCCGTCGCCGTTCCAGTCGCCCACCAGCGTGACGTCGTCGGGCCGACCGTAGAGCGCGACGCTCGCGGGCGCCTCCGCGCCGTGCGTGTCGGCGAACAGGTACGCGCGCTGGCGGCGGACGGCGAGCGTGTCGGCGCCGTCGCCGTTCCAGTCGCCCACGAGCACGCCGTCGCCCGGCAGCCCGTAGTCGTAGGCGCGGTTCGCCTGGCCGGTCCACCGATCGTTGAGGTGGAAGTCGTCGCCGAAGCCGCCAACCTCGCCGCCGGTCGCGGACGCGGGTGCGGCGAGGAGGAGGGACGCGATGACCGCCGCAAGCGCGGCGGTCGCGGGGGGAAGGACGCGCATGATCCTCAGCGTATGCCCAGGATCCGCGCCGCCCGGCACGCGCTGCCGCCGAGTGGGCGAGCGTCTCGCGTCAGGGGCGGCGGCGGCCGATGCCCTTCAGGACGCGTCCGACCGCCGACCCGCGACGGGATGTGCTCTCCCACTGCGACAGCGCCACCGCGAGCAGAAGCGCCAGGCCGTAGAACAGGTCGTTGACCCAGCGGGGCGACCCCGCCAGCTGCAGACCCTTGATGCCCACCGCGAGCACGTACATCGCGACGATCGTGCCCCACACGTTGAACCGGCCGCCCTTGAACTGGGTGGATCCGAGGAACACGGCGGTGAGCGCCGGCAGCAGGAAGCTCGGCCCCACGGTCGGGTCGCCGGCGTTGATGCGGCTCGTCAGCAGCGCTCCCGCGAGCGCCGCGATCGCGCCGCCGGCCGTGAGGCTCCAGATCCGCAGCCCCTCGACGCCGACGCCGGCGAGGCGTGCTGCCTCGGGGTTGTAGCCCGCCGCGTACATGCGGCGGCCGACGGGCGTGCGCTCGAGCACGTACCAGGTGACGACGGCGACGAAGAACAGGATGTACACCGGCACGGTGACGCCGCCCCACTGCGTCGTCGCGATCATCCGGTAGTCGGGTCCGAGATCCAGGATTTGCTGGCTGCCCGAGACCCACGCCATGCCCGCGAGCAGGATCGAGCTCATGCCGAGCGTCGCGATGATCGGCTCGACCTTGAGCCGCGTGATCACGAGCGCGGTGACGAGCCCGATCAGGGCGCCGGACAGGATGACGACGGGCAGCTGCAGGGCGATCGGCAGCCCCGCCTTCGACAGGAACCAGGCCGACAGGATCGCGGAGAACCCGACCTGCGCGCCGACCGCGAGGTTGAGCGATCCGGCGACGAGCGGGATGAGCGCGGCGATCGCGGCCAGCCCCGTCAAGGCCTCGGCATCCAGCAGCGAGCGCCACACACCCGGCTGCAGGAACTTGTCGGGGATCCAGATCGCGAAGACCGCGAAGATCACGATGAAGATGTAGACCGCACTGATGTTGCGGAAGGACAGGGCGCGCAGGATGTCGCTGCGACGAGTGCTCACGGGGCCTCCTCGGCCGGGGATGTCTCGGGTAAGGGGTGGGAGATCAGGCGAGGCCGTAGCCCTCGCTGACCAGGCGGTGCTCGGTGAGGTCGGAGCCGCTCAGCTCGACGACGCCGCGTCCGTCGCGCATCACGATCACGCGATCGCACAGGCGCAGGAGCTCCTTGGCATCGGACGAGCTCACGAGCACCGCGGTGCCGGCCGCGGCCGCGCGCTCGATCGCCTCGTAGATGGCGGCCTTCGCCCCGATGTCGACGCCCTGGGTGGGCTCGTCGAGCAGCAGGACGACCGGATCGTCGCGCAGGGCGCGGGCCATCACGACCTTCTGCTGGTTGCCGCCGCTGAAGAGGGAGAACCGCTGCTCCGGCAGGGCGGGCCGCACGCCGTACTCCGACATGAGCGTGCTCACCTCCGCCTTCTCGGCGCGCGACGAGATCGCCCCCGCCGGTCCGGTGAGCGTGCGCAGCTGGGGCAGGGTCACGTTCTCGCGCGCGTTCATGTCCCGCACCGCACCGAGCCGAGCGCGGTCCCCGGGGACGAAGGCGACGCCGCGACGCAGGCTCGACGCAGGGCTGCGACGTGGGTGTTCGGCACCGGCGACGGAGAACTCGTCGGCGGCCGCCTCGGCCGCGCCGTACAGCAGCGACGGCACGGCCTCCCGGCCCGAGCCCAGCACGCCCGCGACGCCGACGACCTCGCCGGGCTGCAGGCGCAGGTCGAGGTGCTCGACGGTCCCGCCGCGCAGGCCGCGCACCGACAGCACCGGCACCTCGCCCTCGCGACGCACACCGGTGTGGGATCCGGCGACGGCCGCGGCGGCGGATCCCGTGATCAGCTCGACGAGCCGCTGGTGGTCGACGCCGGCGACCGCCTCATCGGCGACCTTCCGCCCATCGCGGAGCACGACGATCCGGTGCGCGAGGCTCAGCACCTCGTCCAGTCGGTGCGAGACGAAGATCACTCCCGCACCCTCGGCCGCGAGTCGGCGCACGGCGTCGAAGAGCACGTCGACCTCGCTGCGGTGCAGCGACTCCGTCGACTCGTCGAGCACGATCACGTTCGCCGGATGCGCCCAGCCGTCCAGCGCGCGGCTGATCGCCACGACGGCGCGCTGTGCGGGCGTCAGCGTGCCCACGGGAACGTCGACGTCGAACACGGGACCGAAGCGCGCGATCAGCTCGCGCGTCCGCTGCCGTTCGGCCGTCCGATTCACCGGGGCGGCGCCCGCGGCGCCCGTGCGCTTGACCAGCGCGAGGTTCTCCACCGCCGACAGCTCGCCCACGAGGGCGAGGTCCTGATGGATGAAGTGCAGGTCGGTGCCCTCGGCGAGCTCGACCGTGCCGCCGTCGGACGTGTACGCGCCCGCCAGCACCTTCACGAGCGTCGACTTGCCGGAGCCGTTGTGTCCCAGCACGGCGACGATCTCGCCGGGGCGCACCTCCAGACTCACGCTGTCGAGCGCGATGAGGCTCGGGAACGCCTTGACGAGGTCGGTGACGCGCAGCAGGGGTGCGGCGTCGGACATGGGTTCTCCTTGGTTCGGGTCCGGGAGGAGATCGGGAGGGCCCGCAGGGTCGGACCCTCCCGATCGGTCAGGCGACTCGCTACTCGGCGAGCCAGTTGGCCGCGAACCGGTCCTGGTAGTCCTCGATCGCGACGTAACCCGTCACGGGGTCCTCCGGGGCGTTCGCCTGGTCGGTGATCCGGGTCAGCGTCGCGGCGCGGGTCTCGACGTCCGGCCACTCGTAGTCCTGGCCGGCCATCTCCCGCAGCAGCTGGTCGAGCACCGTCCACATCATGAGGTTGAGGTCGACGGACAGCGTCGCGTCCTGGTCGCCCGCGACGATCTGCTCGTAGTTCGGCGGCGCGGTCCACATCGCGATGCCCTTGGTGTCGAGGCCCGCGAGGCTCAGCTTCTGCGGCAGGCCGATCTGCACCTCGTCGACGGCGGCGATGAAGTACTCCGTGTCGGGGTTCGCCTGCAGGTCGCTCACGACGCGGTCGGCGGCGGTCGAACCGAGCTCGGCGATCGGGATGTCCACCACGCGCAGCGTGCAGTCGGGGCACAGCTCGGCGAGCTTGTCCTGTGCCCCCTCGAGCTCCAGCGCCGAGAACGGGAACTCCGGGACGTTGTAGAAGACGTACTCCGCCGCGCCGCCCGAGCGGGCGACGGCCGCCGCCGCCAGCACGCCGCCGTTGGTCTTCATCCACTCGGGTCCGTTGAAGGCCTCGGGAAGGCCGTGCTCGACGGTGTTCATGACGGAGCCGCTCGCGATCGGGATGCCGAGCTCGTTCAGCTGCTCGATCTGCGGCTCGAAGAAGATCGGGTCGAGCGTGATGTTGATCACGCCGTCGGGCGCCAGCTCGACGACGGTGTTCATCGCCGAGTTGATGCTCTGGGCGTCACGTCCCACCTCGACGCGCTCGAGCTCGAGCCCGAGCAGCTCCGCGGGAGCCTGCAGGTTCTGCCACATCACGGCGCTGACCGGCGTGCCCACGTCGAGATACACGACGTGGGCGCCCTTCTCGACGGGAGCCTCGAGCGGCTCGTCGATCAGGAGGTTCTTCTCGCCCTCGCCCGTCCAGGGGGCGAGGAACTCCTCGGCGGCCGCGACGTCGGCGCCGCCGGTCGCGCCGTCCTCGGCGGCGGGTTCGGCGGGGTCCGCCGAGCTCGAGCAGGCAGTGAGGGCGAGAGCCCCTGTGGCGATGAGAGCCGCGGCGTGCAGCCCTCGCATTCGTCGTCCGCGCATCGTCGCACGTCCTTTCGGTCGGGTTGGGTTCGGGTCGTAGGGGTAAGCAGAAGGCGGATTCAGAAGGGGTAGCGCTGGATCTGCGACTGCACCGTGACCCACTGGGTCTCGGTGAAGGCGTCGATGTTCGCCTCGTGCCCGCCGAAGCGCGCGCCGGTGCCGGAGAAGCCCGTGCCGCCGAACGGCGCCTGCGGCTCGTCGTCGACCGTCTGGTCGTTGATGTGCAGGATGCCGCTGGGGATGCGGTCGCCGAGCTCGAACGCCCGGAACGCGTCGCCCGCGAGGATCGCGACCGACAGCCCGTACTCGCTCGCGTTGACGAGGTCGACAGCGTCGTCGATGTCCTCGAAGCGCAGGACGGGCGCCACGGGTCCGAAGATCTCGTCCGTGAAGGCGCGGTGATCGGGCCGCACCTCGCCCAGCACGGTGGGCCGGTAGAAGAGGTCGGTGTACTCGCCGCCCGCGAGCAGCCGCGCGCCGGCGTCGACGGACGTCCGGACGATGTCGTGCACGTGGTCGCGCTGGCGCTGGTCGATGATCGGGCCGAGCGGGGCGCCGGTCGAGGGGTCGCCGACGGGCAGCGCGCGCGCCTTCTCGGCTAGCAGCCCGACGTACTCGTCGTAGATGTCCGCGTGCACGATGTGCCGGCCGGTCGTCATGCAGATCTGGCCCTGATGCAGGAACGACCCCCACGCGCCGGCGGACGCGGCGGCGGCCACGTCGACATCGGGCAGCACGATCATCGCGTTGTTGCCGCCGAGCTCGAGGTGCGCGCGCTTCAGGAGGCGCCCCGCCCGCTCGCCGATGATGCGGCCCGCCGCGGTGGATCCCGTGAACGAGATGACGGGCACATCCGCGTGGTCGACGAGCGCGGCTCCGACATCCGCCCCGCCGGGGACGACCGCGAACAGCCCTTCGGGCAGCCCGGCCTCCTCGAGCACCGCCGCGAAGAACAGGCCGCCGGCGATGCTCGTGCGCGGGTCCGGCTTGAGCACGACGGCGTTGCCGAGCGCGAGCGCCGGGAAGATCGAGCGCGCCCCGAGGATCGCGGGGAAGTTGAACGGGGAGATGACGCCGACGACGCCCACGGGGCGCTTGCGCGCGAGACTCAGGCGCGGGTGGACCGACTGCAGCAGCTGGCCGTACGGCATCTGCGCGGTCGCCGCCGCGTGGTGCAGCTCGCCGACCACGAGCCCCGCTTCGAACGCGGCCTTGCCCTGACCGGATCCGGCCTCGTCGACCAGCCAGCGCGCGAGCACGTCGGTGTTCGCGTCCAGGATCGCCGCCGCGCGGCGCATCACGCCGGCCCGCTCGTCGGCGGGCCTCGCGGCCCAGTCGCGCTGCGCGGCCGCCGCGCGAGCGACCGCGTCATCGAGGTCCGCGGCGCCGCCGAAGCCGACCGATGCGAGCGGTGCGCCGGTCGACGGCGAGGTCACGGTCGTGGTGCCGGCGAGCTCGGTCCAGCCGGCGATGTAGCCGCGGCCCTCCCAGAGCTGCTGCGCGAAGAACGTCATCGTCACTCCTGTTCTCCCGTCGTCCTCGACGGTCCTGAGAAACGTATGGGGCTCGCCGGGGCGGCGATCCGGCGTTTTGTGCATGACCGCGCGCGCTTCGATTGACCGGCGCTCCGCCCGCCGGTTACGCTCCACGCACCGTGGAGACGAACGTGGAAGTTCTCGAGGCTGAGAGCGCCGACGACTGGGAGTCGGTCGTCAGCGGCTTCTTCGTGCCCTTGCGCTGCGACGGTTTCGAGAAGACGTTCCGCGCCCGCATGGAGCACGCGATCGTGGACGACCGCCTCTCGGTCTCGCGCGTGACGGAATGCGGCCTGATCGCCGAGCACAGCGGCCGGCTCGCGCGCCGAGCGGAAACCGACGACGTCCACATCTCGCTACAGCTGTCATCGCGCGGCACGGTGGCCCAGGATGGCCGCGCCGCCGCGATCGTGCCGGGCTCGGTCGTGCTCTACGCCACGAACCGCCCCTACCGACTCGACTACTCCTGGCCGGATCAGCAGCACCTGATCCTGCAGATGTCCCGCACGTCGCTGGATGTGCCCCCGCGCATGCTGGAGGCGGCGCTGGCGCGGCTCGCGGTGCCGGGCGGGCGCCGGGCCGTCGCGGCGGGCAACCTGTTCTCGTACATCGAGGCGCTGCCTCCCGGCCCGTCCCCCGAGGCCGCGCATGTCACGCGCGACCTCGCCCGCACGATGATCCGCGCCTCGCTCGGCGAGGGCGCCGCCGTGCCGCGCACGTCGGGCGGGCTGCGGCACGCCGTGCAGGAGCACCTGCGCACCCATGCGCACGACGCGGCGCTCGACATGGACCAGGTCGCGCGGCGGCATCTCGTCTCGCGCCGTCGCCTGTACCAGGCGTTCGAGCAGTCCGGCCAGTCGCCGGCGTCGTTCCTGCGCACGCAGCGCCTGCAGATCGCGGCACGCCTGCTCTCCGACGCCGCCGAGCGCCGCACGGTCGAGCAGATCTGCTACGCCTCCGGCTTCGACGATCCGACCACCTTCACCCGCGCGTTCCGCCGGGCCTACGGCTGCACGCCCCGCGAATGGCGGTCCCTGACCCGCTGATCCGCCGCGATCAGGTCTCATGCGCTCAGGGGTGCTAGGGTCGGGAGTTGCGTCCGAGTCTCGGGCGCATCGTCGTGTCTCGACCGGTCTCCCCGAGACCAGGGCTCGCCGGATCATCCGGCTGACGACCCGCCATCCTGCCGCGGCGAACGGATCCGGCATCCGCCGAGTTCGCCCACCCACCCGGCCCGCGCCCCGATGCGCCCGCGCCCCCGCGCGCTTGCGGCCGGAACACCCCGAAAGAATCACATGACCGCTGCTCAGCAGCCCTCCTTCGCCGACCTCGGCGTCCCCTCCGTGCTCGTCGACGCGCTCGTCGCGATGGAGCGCCCGACCCCCTTCCCGATCCAGCGCGAGACGCTGCCGTCGACGCTCGCGGGACGCGACGTGCTCGGCCGCGGCAAGACCGGCTCCGGCAAGACGCTCGCGTTCGCGATCCCGCTCGTCGCACGCCTCGCGGCCGCGCGCCTCGCGGGCCGCGCCGGCTCGCCCATCGGACTCGTGCTCGCCCCCACGCGCGAGCTCGCGACCCAGATCACGCGCACGATCGAGCCCCTCGCGAAGGCCGCCGGCCTGAGCGTCACGACCATCTTCGGCGGCGTCTCGCAGAAGCCGCAGGAGGCCGCGTTCGCCCGCGGCGTCGACATCGTCGTGGCGTGCCCCGGCCGCCTCGAGGACCTCATGGGTCAGGGCGTCGTGCGCCTCGACCGCGTCGCGGTGACCGTGCTCGACGAGGCCGACCACATGGCCGACCTCGGCTTCCTGCCCGGCGTCACGCGCATCCTGTCCAAGACGCCTGCTGACGGCCAGCGCATGTTCTTCTCGGCCACGCTCGACAACGGCGTGGACAAGCTCGTGAAGCGCTTCCTGCCGAACCCCGAGAACATCGCGATCGACTCGGCGGAGTCGCCCGTGGCCGACATGACGCACCACGTGTTCGAGGCCGCGTCCCCCGAGGCCAAGACCGAGCTCGTCCGGACGCTCGCGTCTGGCACCGCCCGGCGCATCCTGTTCACCCGCACGAAGCACCAGGCGAAGAAGCTCGCCCGGCAGCTGACCAGCGGAGGCATCCCCGCCGTGGACCTGCACGGCAACCTGTCGCAGAACGCGCGCGACCGCAACCTCGCCGACTTCGCGTCGGGCGCCGTGA
>NZ_JAPSJA010000020.1 GCF_031178525.1 Microbacterium sp. | reverse complement strand
GCCCGGATCTGTCGCCTGGCAGGTGTTCGACGCCGCGCTGCGGCCCGCCCTGCGCACCGAGGAGTACGACATGCCGGGAATCGGCGTCCACACGGCCGACACGCTCGACGGACTCGCGGAGGCTGCGCGCATCGCGCGCGACGGCTTCGTCGCGACGGTGGAGTCGTTCAACGCGAGCATCGATCGCGACGCGCCGTACGACCCGACGGTGAAGGACGGCCGCGCGGCGCGGACCGCGCCGCCGAAGTCCAACTGGGCGTCGCCGATCGAGACGCCGCCGTTCTACGCATACCCCGTGACGTGCGGCATCACGTTCACGTTCGGCGGCGTGAAGGGCGACCTCGACGGCCGCGTGCTCGGCGCGGACGGCGCGCCGATCCCTGGGCTGTTCGCGTGCGGCGAGATGCTCGGCGGCCTGTTCAGCGGCAACTACCCCGGCGGCTCCGGGCTGGCGGCCGGCATGGTGTTCGGGCGACGCGCGGGGGCGGCGGCCTGACCGCTGCGGCGCGGGACCGACGCGCCGCAGTCGATACGATCGGGATGGAGGTGATCGCGTGGCGACGAGCGTGTACGAGCGCATCCGCGACGCGATCATCTCCGGTCGTCTCGAGGGCGGCCGCGTCCTGTCGGAGAACGGCCTCGCGGCCGACTTCGGCACCAGCCGCACACCCGTGCGCGAGGCGCTGCATCGCCTCGAGATCGAGCGCCTCGTCGAGCGGGGCCCGCGCGGCGCGATCGTGCGCGCGACCTCGCCCGAGGAGATCCTCGACATCTACGACGTGCGCATCACGCTGGAGGGGTCGGCGGCGCGCGCCGCGGCGAAGCACGCGACCGACCTGGATCTCGCGCGGCTGCGGGCGCGGCAGGACGCCATGCGGGGCCTCGAGGACGCCGAGCAGCGCGCCGTCGCGAACCGCGCCTTCCACTCCGCGCTGTGGGAGGCGAGCCACAGCCCGACGCTGATCGACCTGCTCGAGCGCCTGCACGTGCACCTGCGCCGCTATCCGACCACGACGCTCGACTGGCCGGGGCGCTGGGACGAGGTCATCGCCCAGCACGACGAGCTGCTCGAGGCGATCTCCCGCCGTGACGCCGAGGCTGCCAGGGAGATCGCCGAGCAGCACATGGCGGGTGCGCGCGAGGTGCGGCTGCGGATGTACGCGGACACCTCACACCCGCACCCCTGAACGCACCACCGGCGCGCCACCACCGCTGCGCCACCACCGCTGCTGCGCCAAACCACATCGCCTGAACGAGACCACACCATCCGGCGCGTCCGGATCGTGTCGTCTCGTTCACACCATGTGGTTTGGGCGCGGGGAGCGGGGGTTCGGGCACCGCGAGCGCGCGTTGGGCGCCGCGGCCGTCAGACGTTCCGGAGCGGATGCATCCCCATGCGGGTGAGCGCGACGTCCTCGATCACCTGCATGACGTTGTAGAGGATCAGCGCGGCCGCCGTGACGAGCACGACCGACGCCCACACCTCGGGGAACTTCGACTGCGAGATGGCGGGGCCGATGCCGCCGCCGATGCCGTCGCTCGTCGCGAGCCACTCCGCCAGCAGCGCGCCCGTGATCGCGCCGGGCACGGAGATGCGCACCGCTGCGAAGAACGCGGGCAGCGACGAGGGCAGGGCCACCTTGCGCAGCGCGGTGAAGGCCGACCCGCCGTACACGTGCACGACGTCGGTCATCTGCGGCGAGGCCGAGCGCAGGCCGAACACGATGTTCACCAGCGCGGGGAACAGCACGACGATGCCGCCGATGACCGCGACCGTCCACAGGTCGCGCCCGAAGATCAGCGTGATGACGGGCGCCATCGCGACCAGGGGCACGGACCGCAGCAGCATCGCGAGCGGCATGAGCGCGTGCTCGACGCCGCGGTTCAGCTGGAACAGGATCGCCGCGGCGAGCGCGACGACGAGACCCGCGGCAAACCCGATGAACGCGTGCCCGAGAGTGACCCACAGCCGCCCCGACAGCAGCGCGCGGTTCTCGGCGGCGGCGGGGTCCGCCACGAGGTAGCGCCAGATGTCGGCCGGGCCCTTGCCCACGTACGCATTGACGCCGAACACCCACAGCATGACCTGCCACAGCACGGTCACGACGAGCAGGGTCACAGCGAAGGTCAGCAGGCCGCGACCGAGCACGCGGAGCGTCGAGGCCGCGACCTCGCGTCGCAGCGTCGCTGCAGGCGAGGCGGCGGCCTGCGGATGCGCGAGGGCTGTCATCCCGGTCACGCTCATGCCCCCTTCGACCACGGCGCGGCGGCGTGCGCGACGAGTCCGACGATCCAGTACCCGGCGAGCGCCACGAGCCCGGACAGGATCGCGAGCGCCCACACGAGCGGCGGGTTGAAGTCGACCTGCGCGATCATCATCGCGCGCCCCACGCCTGCCTGCACCTTGCCGAAGAACTCGCCCAGCACGGCGCCGAGGAACGCGGCCGGCACGGCGATCTGCAGGGCGTTCAGGATGGCCGGCAGCGCCGCGATCAGGCGCACCTTGCGCAGCTGCGTGAGCCGGGATCCGCCGTACACCGTGACGACGTCGAGCGCGCTGCGGTCGGCGGCCTTGAGACCCAGCAGCGATCCGACGACCGTCGTGAAGAACACGCTGAGCGCGGCCAGGATCACCGAGGTGAGCGACGGGCGCCCGGCCTGCGGGATCGGCAGCATCACGATGAGCACCATGCCGATCGCGACGATCGGCAGGCAGTACGTGATGGTCGCGAGCTGCATCACCAGGCCCTCGACGCGCGGCACGATCAGCACGAGCGCCGCGAACACGAGCGCGAGCCCGTTGCCCCACAGGTAGCCGAGCCCCGCCTCGGCGAGGGTCACGCCGAACTGCGGCGCGAAGAACCCGAAACCGCGCTGAGCGGCCTCGACGGCCACCTGCCCAGGCGTCGGGATGGGCTGCGCGCAGTTCGGACCGAGGCACGACAGCAGGGTGGCCGCGAGCACCCACCACACGGCGATGATGCCCGCCACCCCCGTGACGCCCCACACCCAGGCGGGGAGCGGCGCGCGATCGAAACGCGCGTCAGTCATGCGTCGCCTCGGCCGCAGCGGCGCCGACGGGTGCCTCCTCGGCGGACGGCGCTCCGAACAGCAGGTCGGATGCGTGGTCGACGTACGCGTGGAACTCCGGCGTGCGCATCATCTCCGGCATGCGGGGGCGCGGCAGGTCGATGTCCATGACCTCCTTGATCCGGCCCGGGCGCGGCGTCATGACCGCGACCTTGTCGCTCAGGAAGATCGCCTCCGAGATGCCGTGCGTGACGAGCAGCGTCGTGGCGGGCTTCTCGGTCCAGATGCGCAGCAGCTCGAGGTTGAGGCGCTGCCGCGTCATGTCGTCGAGCGCGCCGAAGGGCTCGTCGAACAGCAGCACCTCCGGCTTCATGACGAGCGAGCGCGCGATCGACACGCGCTGGCGCATGCCGCCCGACAGCTGGGCGGGCTTCGCCTTCTCGAACCCGGTCAGGCCCACGAGGGCGATCAGCTCGGCCACGTAGTCCCTGTCGACGGGCTTGCCCGCCACCTCGAACGGCAGCTGGATGTTGGCCTGCACGCTGCGCCACGGCAGCAGCGCCGCGTCCTGGAACGCGATGCCCAGGCTGTTCGAGGCGCGCAGCTCCTTGGGCGATTTGCCGTCCACCCGGGTCGTCCCGCTCGTGGGCGCCTCGAGACCGGCGAGGATCCGCAGGATCGTCGACTTGCCGCATCCCGAAGGACCGAGCAGCGACAGGAACGTGCCCTGCTCGGTGTGGAGGTTCGCGTCCTGGAGCGCGACGACGTCACGCCGTCCCTGCCGGAACACCTTGTTCAGTCCGCTGATGTGCAGACCGGTGCCCAGGGCGTCCTGGACACCGGTCTGCAGTGCCGTGTCGGTCACGGTGTGGTTCTCCCCGCTGTGGTCGGACGGACGGCTCAGCCGGCGTAGTCGACGAGCTCCGGGTTCTCGGCGTAGACCTCTTCGAGCAGCGACAGGTCGAAGATCTGCGAGGCCTCGACCGAGATGCCGGCGCCGGCGAGGCTGTCGACGGTCGCCTGCTGCATCTCCTCCGTGACACTGAAGAGGCCGTGCTCCTCGGTGTCCGGCGTCGAGATCAGCTCGGCCTGAGCGTGCATCGCCTCGAGGGTCTTGACCGGGTCGAGGTCCGTGCCGAAGTCGGCGACGACGTCCTCTGCGGCCTGCTCGGGGTCGGCGAGCACGTCGGTCCAGCCCTTGATCTCGGCGACGAGGAAGTCCTTCAGCAGCTCGCGGTTCTCGGCGAGGTACGCGTCCGTGACCGACACGGTCTCGGCGACGAGCGGGAAGCCGTTGTCGGCGAGGGGCAGGTTGGTGATGTCGTTGCCGCCCAGCTTGACCGTCAGCGCCTCGTTCGTGAGGTAGGCGTAGAAGCCGTCGACCTCGCCGTTCACGAGCGGCGCCGGGTCGTACTGCACGGCGACGATGTCGAGCTCGTCCTGTCCGATGCCGTTCGCCTCGAGGAACGCGTCGAATGCGGCGCGGTTGGAGTCCTGCACGCCGATCTTCTTGCCCTTGAGGTCGTCGACCGTCGCGATGTCGGCGCCGTCCTTGAGCGACAGCACCGTGAAGGGGTTCTTCTGGAAGGTCGCGCCGATCATCTTGATCGTGGCGCCTTCGTTCGCGACCGCGGCGCCGACGGCGAGCGGGTCGTTGAGCGCGACCTGCACCGTGCCGCCCATCAGCTCGGCGACGCCGGTCGAGGGGCCCTCGAGCAGCGTGACCTCGTCGAAGCCGGCCTCCTCGTAGTAGCCCTTCGAGGTGGCGTAGAACTCGCCCGCGAACTCCTCGTTCTTGATCCACGACTGCTGGACGGTGATCGAGCCGTGCGACGCGGACTCCTCCTCGCCCTCCGCGGCGGGGGCGGACGTGGAGGCGCACGCGCTCAGCGCGAGCGCGCCGGTCAGGGTGAGGCCGGCGGCTGCGAGGCCACGACGGACATAGGGGGTGCGGATCATTCGGGTTCTCCACTCGGGGAAGGGCGCGATCCGACATCCGGAGGGTTCCGGGGGGTCTCGCGCGGGGGACGATCGGCGGACGCCGCTGATCTCCACACCGTACGGGTCGGCGAGAACACCAGCCGGACACCCGCGTTTCGGCGATGTAAACATTCTGCCCCGGCGAAATACTGCCGGAGGACCAAACCGGCCCTGCCGCGGTCACGGCTGTGTATCGAACCGCGCCGCACCGGGTCCGCCGCCGCGAGACATCGCTTTTCGCGCGACACATCACCGTCGGGTGATGTCTCGCGGCGCGGGTGATGTCTCGGTACGGGTCAGCGCCGCCCGGCGGGCGCGGGGCGGCAGGCGGTGAAGACCGTGTGCACGTCGCCCACGACGGCGCGGCCGCGGAGCTCCGTCAGCTCGAGGACGACGGCGGCGCCGACGACCGTCGCACCGAGCTCGGTGACGAGGCTCTCGGCAGCGGCGAGCGTGCCGCCCGTCGCGAGCACGTCGTCGAGCAGCAGCACGCGCTCGCCGTCGTGCAGCACACCGGGGGCCTCGATCGTCGCGGTGCCGTACTCGAGCGCGTACGACACGGCCGCCGCCGGGCGGGGAAGCTTGCCGGCCTTGCGGATCTGCAGCATGCCGACGCCCGAGAGCGCCGCCGCATAGCCGGCGAGCAGGAAGCCGCGCGCCTCGATCCCCGCCACGATGTCGAAGCGCCCCTCGAACGGCGCGATGAGCGCTTCGATCACGGTCCGCAGCGCTGGACCGTCCGCCAGCAGCGGCGAGACGTCGCGGAACAGCACGCCCGGCTCGGGGTAGTCGGGGGTCAGGGCGATCAGCGACTCGGCTCGAGTGAGGGCGTCCACCGTCCCATCCTCCCCCACCGTGCGAAGCCCGAATACCCTGGACGCATGACCCGACTGCAGGCCGACGCCGACGCCGCACGCTGGGTGGCCGTCACGGGATCGCTCGGGCTGCGCGGCCGGCGGCACCGCAGGGCCGCCATCCGCATGCTGCTCGGGCAGGGATCCCTCATGATGGGCGGTCAGGGACGCGGCAGCGGCATGCTCGCGTGGACGCTCAGCCAGGCTGCACCGCTGCTACTGCGACGCGCCGACGGACGCGTGCTGGTCTGGGTGTGGAGGGACGACCCGGAGCTGGTCGTGGTCGCGGCGCAGGTGCAGGAGATCACGCCGCAGCTGCGCGCGGCGCGCGCGATGCGGCCGATGGAGTACGACGACACGGAGCCCTTCCAGGGGGCTTACCTCGGGATGGGCGAGCGGCTCGTGCTCGACGAGCCTCAGACGCCGAACACCCCGCCGCTCGCCGAGTACACGTGGGACACGGGCGCGTACTTCGTCACGGTCACCGCCGTGTCGGGCGATCGGGAGCGCTTCGGAACCGTGATCGGATCGGTCGACGAACTCGCGCGAAGCGTGCGGATCGTGGACGATCTGCGCGTCGCGGAGACGTCCGGCGTCCTGCGTCTCGGCCCGGCCTGATCTGCCTGCGCGTTTCCTATGTCCCGCTCAGCGGAAGCTCTAAGCGCATTCTCCCAGCGAATGTCAAGCCCCTCCGAGGAAATCCCGACTCCCGTAACGTGTCTGTTGCGGGACATCCCCGCAGGAAAGGAGCGCGCAATGGGCATCATCGGATGGATCATCCTCGGACTCATCGCCGGAGCGATCGCGAAGGCGATCCTGCCCGGGCGGCAGGGTGGCGGCTGGATCGTCACGCTCATCCTCGGAGTCGTCGGCGCCGTTCTCGGTGGCTGGATCGGCTCTGCGATCTTCGGAGTGGGCATCAACGAGTTCTGGAGCCTCTCCACCTGGCTGCTGGCCATCGGTGGCGCGATCATCGTGCTGCTGATCTGGGGCCTCATCACCGGACGCAACAAGAGCAGCACCCGGTAAGCACAAAGCGTCGGCGCAGCACCACGCTCGCGTCCGACCGCAAGGGGAATCCATTCTCACGAGCCACCGGACCCCGCGGAAGCGGGACGGCCCCGGAGGGTGAGGTTCCCGGACGAACGCCCGTCGCATCGCGACGGGCGTTCCGCTTTGTACGGGGGCTTCCGGACGGCGTATCCACCTGCGGGTTGGAGCGCCGTCGACCCCGGCGAGCGCGCCGGGCCCGAGCCCGCCGCGACGCCCGCCCCGTTCCGTTCCGAAACGCTGCGCCCCGCTCGACGAACGCACGGGCGGGGCGCAGCCGACCGCACGCGACTGACGCGCGGGGCCGCGATGGCCCCGCGCGTCAGTGGATGGCGCCTAGTCGGCCAGGCGGAACCAGACGGTCGCCAGCGGCGGCAGCGCGATCTCGCGCACGCCGCCCTCCGGGACGTCGACGCGGCCGAAGTTGCCGACGCCCGAGCCGCCGTAGTCCAGCGCGTCGGTGTTCAGCACCTCGTCCCACGTGCCGGCCGCCGGGAACCGCAGGCCGTAGCGGTCGTGCGGCTGCGCGGAGAAGTTGCTCACGGAGACGAGCTGCGATCCGTCGCCGTCGCGGCGCACGAACGCGAAGACGTTGGCGCTGGAGTCGTCGGCCACGAGCCACTCGAAGCCCTGCGGCTTGGTGTCGAGCGCCCACAGGCCGGGCGTCTCGCGGTAGCGCGCGTTGATGTCCTTCATCGCGCGATGCACGCCGAGGTGGTCGGGCAGGTCGAGCAGCCACCAGTCGAGCTCGCGCGACTCCGCCCACTCGGACTCCTGGGCGAACTCCGAGCCCATGAACAGCAGCTGCTTGCCCGGGTGCGCCCACATGTAGGCGAGGTACGCCCGGAGGGTCGCGAGCTGTCGCCACCGGTCGCCGGGTGCCTTGCGCAGCAGCGACCCCTTGCCGTGCACGACCTCGTCGTGCGAGATCGGCAGCACGTAGTTCTCCGACCAGGCGTACACCAGCGAGAACGTCATCTCGCCGTGGTGATGCTCGCGGTGCACGGGATCGCGCTTGATGTACCCGAGCGAGTCGTGCATCCAGCCCATGTTCCACTTGAAGCCGAAGCCGAGACCGCCACCCGAGGTCGGCCCCGTGACGCCGGGCCAGGATGTCGACTCCTCGGCGATCGTGACGACGCCGGGAACGCGTCGGTACACCGTCGCGTTCATCTCCTGGAGGAACTGCACGGCCTCGAGGTTCTCGCGGCCGCCGTGGATGTTGGGCGTCCACTCCCCGTCACGCCGGGCGTAGTCGAGGTACAGCATCGACGCGACGCCGTCGACCCGCAGCCCGTCGGCGTGGAACTCCTCGAGCCAGTAGATCGCGTTGGCGTAGAGGAAGTTGCGCACCGGCGGGTTGCCGAAGTCGAAGATGTGGGAGCCCCACTCCTTGTGCCACCCGCGCTGCGGGTTGGGGTCCTCGTACAGCGGCGCGCCGTCGAAGCGCGCGAGCGCCCACTCGTCGGTCGCGAAGTGGCCGGGCACCCAGTCGAGGATGACGCCGATGCCCGCCTGGTGCAGGCGGTCGATCAGCAGGCGGAGGCCGTCCGGATCGCCGAAGCGGCTGTCCGCGGCGTAGTACGACGTGACGTGGTAGCCCCACGACCCGCCGAAGGGGTGCTGCATGACCGGCATGAACTCCACGTGCGTGAAGCCCAGGTCGCTGACGTATCCGACGAGCTCGTCGGCGAGCTGCTCGTACGAGCGGTCGCGGCGCCACGAGCCCAGATGCACCTCGTAGATCGACATCGGCCGGTCGGTGTGACCGCGGCTCGCCTCCGCCGCGCGACGCTCGAGCCACTCGTCATCGCCCCACGTGTACGACGACTCGTGCACGATCGACGCTGTCAGCGGCGGCACCTCGGCGTAGTTCGCCATCGGGTCGGCCTTCTCGCGCCACACGCCGTCGGCCCCGAGGATCTGGAACTTGTAGCGCGTGCCGCCGCCGACGTCCGGCACGAACAGTTCCCAGACGCCCGACGAGCCGAGCCGGCGCATCGGATGCTCGCGACCGTCCCAGTCGTTGAAGTCGGCCTTGACGCGCACCGCGCGGGCGCGCGGCGCCCACACGGCGAACGCGGTTCCCACGACGTCGGGCGCGCTGCCCCAGCCCTCGTAGCGATGCACATGCGCGCCGAGCACGCGCCACAGCATCTCGTGCCTGCCCTCGCCGATCAGGTGCTGGTCGACCGCGCCGAGCGTGGGCAGGAAGCGATACGGATCGTCGCGGACGTGGGACACACGGTCCTCGCCCTCGCCGTACGACGTCTCGACGCGGTACGCGGGCACATCGTCCGGCGAGGAACCCGGCGTCGCGGGCAGCACCCCGACCCAGATGCCCTCGTGCTCGTGCTCCAGCTCGACGTCGACCCAGCCGTCGGGGAACTTCCGCGACGGCGCGGTCTCGTAGCGCACGGTCACGGCCGACGCGAGCGGCTTCAGCACGCGCACGGTCACGCCGCCGTCGTGCGGATGCGGTCCGAGCACGGAGTGCGCGTCGGGGTGCAGTCCGGAGGCGACCGCCGTGAGCGTCGCCCGGTCCACGGGCAGGATCCGAGGTTCAGCCATCATCCGCCGATCCGTTCCAGCGCGGCCAGCGGGATCGCGATCCACGACGGCCGGTTGCGCTTCTCATAGACCGCTTCGTACACGGCTTTGTCGGCCACATAGGCGTCGAGCAGCACGGCGCGCTGCTGCTCTGAGCCCGCTTCGTCGCCGAGCGCGGCGACGTACCCCTCGAGGAAGTGCCGACGGGCGCGTGCGGACCACTCCCGTGCACGCTGGGCGCGCAGCGGCGCCTCGGCTCCGTCGCCGCCGGAGCCCGCCATCTCGACAACACGCGCGGCGTAGTCGAACGACCGGAGCATGCCGGCGACATCCCGCCACGGCGAGTCGGGCAGCGCCCGCTCGGCGAACGGACGACCCGGCTCGCCCTCGAAGTCCACGAGCTTCCAGCCCTGCGACGTCCGCAGCGTCTGCCCCAGATGCAGGTCGCCGTGCACACGCTGCACATCCAGCCGGCCGAGCTCGGCCACGGCGTCGTAGGCGGCGCGCAGGCGCTCGGCGTACGGCTCGATCTCCGGCACGATGCGGCGGGCCTGCTCGAGACGGGCGACCATCGCCCCCGCCAGCTCGCCCGTGCTGTCCTCGCCCTGGGCAGGGAAGCTGTCGCGCATCATCGCGTGCACGGCGGCAAGCGCCTCGCCCAGGCGCGTGGCCTCTCCCGCGAAGTCGCCGCCGGACTCCTCGACGCTGAGCTCGAGGTGCGCAAGCAGCGTCCGCACGCTGCCGGTCGCGAGCTCGAACCCGTCGCTCGCCGTGCGCAGGAACTCCTGCAGCATCGCCAGCTGCAGCACCTGCCCCTCGCCCGACGCACCGCCGGGAAGATCGATCTCGATCCAGCCGTACAGGTCGGCGACGAAGTCTGAGCCGCCGCGCGTGAGCACCTCGTGGATCTCGATGTCGGGGTTCACGCCCGGGCTGACCTTGCGGAACAGCTTCATGATCGCGGTGTCGTCGAACTTCACCGACGAGTTCGACTGCTCGCCGGTGAGCGGCGATGACTGCAGCGCAGGATCGAGCTGCGGACCGGGCACGACGCGGCGGAAGCGCATACCGCCGAGCTGGGCGGCGCCCGACTCCTCGGCCGCGATGAAGCCCTCGAGCCACAGCGCCATGGCGTTGCGGTCGTGCGCGCCGTCGTAGAGGTGCTGGAGCCGTCCGTCCTCGCGTTCGACGGATCCGACGAACGCGTATGCGATCCGCTCCTGCACGTCGTCGTAGCTCGACAGCGGCACGTGATACTGCTCCGCACCGCCCTCGTCGTCCTGATACTCGACGTTTACGAGATAGACGGTCACGCGCGCCGCCCCCTCGGGCGCGGGCAACACCGGCAGCTCGGCGAGGTTCCGCACGCCGCTCACGCGGAACGGGCGGCCCTTGCCGCCGAACCACCTCGTGCGCGACAGGTATCCCTCCCAGAGGGCGTCGTCCTTCTCAAGGGCCTCGCTCATAGCAACCCCACCTCCTCCGCCTCGTCCGCCGGTGCGTGCAGCTGGAACCAGTAGAACCCGTGCCCACCCAGTGTCAACAGGTACGGGAGCTCGCCGATCCGCGGGAACGGCACTCCGCCGATCAGCTCGACGGGGACCATGCCATGGAACCGTCGCAGGTCCAGCTCCACCGGCTGGGGGAACTGCGACAGGTTGTTGACGCAGACGATCACGTCCACCGATCCGTCGGCGTTCGTGTGCTCGCGCGAGTACGACAGCACGGCCGGGTTGGATCCGCCGAGGTCGTTGAAGCTGCCGAGCCCGAACGCAGGGTGGCGCTTGCGCGTCTGGATGATCTGCCGCGTCCAGTGCAGGAGCGACGACCGGTCCTCCTGCTGCGCCTCGACGTTAACGGCCAGGTACCCGTAGACCGGGTCCTGGACGACGGGCAGGGACAGCTTCCCGGGGTTCGCCGTCGAGAACCCGGCGTTGCGGTCCGAGGTCCACTGCATGGGCGTGCGCACGCCGTCCCGGTCGCCCAGCCAGATGTTGTCGCCCATCCCGATCTCGTCGCCGTAGTAGAGCACGGGCGATCCGGGCAGCGACAGCAGCAGCGCCGTGAACAGCTCGATCTGGTCGATGTCGTTCTCGAGCAGCGGCGCAAGACGACGGCGGATGCCGATGTTCGCCTTCATCCGCGGATCCTGCGCGTACTCGTTCCACATGTAGTCGCGGTCCTCGTCGGCGACCATCTCGAGCGTGAGCTCGTCGTGGTTGCGCAGGAAGATGCCCCACTGCGTGCCGGACGGGATCGGCGGCGTCTGCGCCAGGATCTCGCTGATCGGATAGCGCGACTCGCGCCGCACGGCCATGAAGATGCGCGGCATGACCGGGAAGTGGAAGCACATGTGGCACTCGTCGCCGCCGACCTCGGGATCGCCGAAGTAGTCGACGACATCGGCGGGCCACTGGTTCGCCTCCGCCAGCAGCACCCGGCCCGGGTACTCGGCGTCGACGATGCGGCGCACCTTCTTGAGGAACTCGTGCGTCTCGGGGAGGTTCTCGCCGTTCGTGCCTGGCCGCTCGTACAGATAGGGCACGGCGTCGAGGCGGAAGCCGTCGAGGCCGATGTCCAGCCAGAACCGCATGGCGTCGAGCATCGCCTCGTGCACCTTGGGGTTGTCGAAGTTGAGGTCGGGCTGGTGCGAGAAGAAGCGGTGCCAGAAGTACTGCTGGCGCACGGGGTCCCACGTCCAGTTGCTCGGCTCGGTGTCGACGAAGATGATGCGCGCGTCCTGGTACAGCTCGTCCGTGTCGCTCCACACGTAGAAGTCGCCGTACGGGCCGTCGGGATCCGACCGGCTCGCCTGGAACCACGGGTGCTCGTCGCTGGTGTGGTTCATGACGAAGTCGATGATGACCTTGATGCCGCGCGAGTGCGCCTCGGCCATGAACGCGCGGAAGTCATCGACCGTGCCGAGCTCGGGCAGCACGCCCGTGTAGTCGGCAACGTCGTACCCGCCGTCGCGCAGCGGCGAAGGGAAGAACGGCGGCAGCCACAGGCAGTCGACGCCGAGCCACTCGAGGTAGTCGAGCTTCTCGATCAGGCCGCGGAAGTCGCCCGTGCCGTCGCCGTCGCCGTCCTTGAAGGAGCGCACGAGCACCTCGTAGAACACGGCGGTCTTGAACCACTCGGGCTGCGTCGTGACCGGACTGTCGGGGAACGGCTCCTGCGACAGGACCGGGATGGACGCGGTGTACGGGGCGGGCTCGGATGCGGCGGCGGTCACGCGAGGTCCTCTCCGCGGTCGAAGTCGGGCTCGTCGGTCGGAGGCGGCCCGACGGGTCGCACGCTCAGGATGTGCGCGACGTCGCCCGCGGGATCCAGCCGCACGTAGTTGTCGGCGCCCCACACCCACTCGGCGCCGGTCAGCTCGTCGTTCACGACGAAGCTCTCGGGCAGGCCTGCGGCCTCGAGGTCGAGGCGCACGGTCGTCTCGTGCGCGCCGTGCGGGTCGAGGTTGATCACCACGATGACGGTGTCGGCCCCGTGCGTCTTCGAGAAGCACAGGATGTGCTCGTCGTCCGTGGCGTGCACGACGAGGTTGCGCAGCAGCCCGAGCGCCGGGTGCTTGCGGCGCAGGTCGTTGAGCGTGCCGATGTACGGGGCGAGCGTGCGGCCCGATTCCTCGGCCCCTGCCCAGTCGCGCACGCGGATCTGGTACTTCTCGCTGTCGAGGTACTCCTCGCTGCCGGGCCGGACCGCGACGTGCTCGAACAGCTCGTAGCCCGCGTACATGCCCCACGCGGGCGTCGCCATCGCGGCCAGCGTGGCCCGGATGGCGAACATCGCGGGGCCGCCGTACTGCAGCGACGCGTGCAGGATGTCGGGGGTGTTCACCCAGAAGTTCGGGCGCATGAGGTGGTCGCTCTCGCGCGACACCTCGCGCAGGTAGTCCTCGATCTCGCCCTTGGCGGTGCGCCAGGTGAAGTACGTGTACGACTGGTGGAAGCCGATCGAGCCCAGAGTGTGCATCATGGCGGGGCGCGTGAACGCCTCCGACAGGAAGATCACGTCGGGATCGGTGCGGCGGATGTCCGCCAGCAGCCACTCCCAGAAGATCACGGGCTTGGTGTGCGGGTTGTCGACGCGGAAGACGCGCACGCCGTGCGACATCCACAGCCTCACGACGCGGGTGACCTCCTTGACGACGCCCTCGAAGTCGTCGTCGAAGTAGATCGGGTAGATGTCCTGGTACTTCTTCGGCGGGTTCTCGGCATAGGCGATCGAGCCGTCCGCGCGGTGCCGGAAGAACTTCGGGTGGCTCTTGACCCACGGGTGATCCGGCGCGGCCTGCAGCGCGAGGTCGAGCGCGACCTCGAGACCGCGCTTGTTCGCCTCCTTGACGAACGCGTCGAAGTCGTCGAACGTGCCGAGATCCGGGTGGATCGCGTCGTGTCCGCCGTCCTTCGAACCGATCGCCCACGGCGATCCGGTGTCGTCCGGGCCCGGCGTGAGGGTGTTGTTCGGCCCCTTGCGGTTGACCTCGCCGATCGGGTGGATGGGCGGCAGGTACAGGATGTCGAAGCCCATCGCGGCGACGCGGTCCAGGCTCCGCACCGCGGTCTTGAAGCTGCCGCTCGTGACCTTGCCCGTCTCGGGATCGCGCGTGGCGCCCTCGGACCGCGGGAAGAACTCGTACCACGCGCCCGTCAGCGCGCGGCGCCGATCCGCATACAGCGGGTACGGTCCCGCGACGGTGAGCAGGTCGCGCAGCGGGTGGCGCACGAACAGCCCCTGGGTCTCGGGTCCCTCAAGCACGGCGAGACGGGCGTCGAGCGGGCGGATCTCGTCGCTCGCGGCATCCTCGGCGGCCGTGAGGACGGCCTCGTCATCGGCCGTGAGCCCGTCCGCCTCGTCGCGGATCCGCTCCAGCAGCAGGCGCGCCTCGAGGAACATCAGCTCGACGTCGACGCCGGCGCGGATCTTGATGCCCGCGTCGTGGGTCCAGGTCGCGAGGGGGTCGGAGAAGGCGTGCACCTCGAAGGCCCAGTCGCCCTCGGCGTCGGGCGTGTCCCAGGCCTCGTACCGGTCGGTGCCGGTCGCGATCAAGCGCATCCGGACCGGCGGCCGTCGCGTGCCGTCAGGACCGATCAGCACGATCTCCGCGCCGAGCTGATCATGACCCTCGCGGAAGACTGTCGCCTGCACGGGCAGCGGCTCCCCGACCGTGGCCTTCGCGGGGCGCCGCCCCAGGTCCACCAGCGGGTGCACGTCGATGACGGGTATGCGTCCGACCATGTGCCCAACTTGTCACAGACGGATCACGGTGGCCACTCTGGGCGCAGCCCTTGCGCCGCCGTTCATCGAAGGTGTAATCGGGGGCGCAGTACGCGCCCGAAGACGCCCGAGGAGCCTGTCGGGCGCGCCGCCGTTCCGGTTAGCGTGAGCGTATGCGTGCGATCCGACGATTCACCGTCCGTCCCGTACTGCCCGAGCCGCTGGAGGCCCTCGGAGAGCTCGCCGGGAACCTCCGCTGGTGCTGGCACCTCGAGACGCAGGACGTGTTCGCCCACGTCGATCCGAGGCTCTGGGGCGAGCTGCAGGATCCGGTGCGCCTGCTGGGCGCGGTCACGCCGTCGCGCTTCGACGAGCTGTCGGCCGACGCCGAGTTCGTCGCGCGGCTCGGTCGCGTGCGCGATGACCTGCGCGCCTACCTCGCCGATGACCTCTGGTACCGCCGCGAGGTGCCGGAGGGACCGCGCGCCATCGCGTACTTCTCGCCCGAGTTCGGCATCGCCGCGGCACTGCCGCAGTACTCGGGCGGCCTCGGCATCCTCGCCGGCGACCACCTCAAGGCCGCCAGCGACCTCGGCGTGCCGATCACCGGAGTCGGGCTGCTGTACCGCCACGGCTACTTCGCGCAGTCGCTGTCACGCGAGGGCTGGCAGCAGGAGTCCTACCCCGTGCTCGACCCGGACGAGATGCCCATCACGGCGCTGCGCGAGGAGGACGGCACGCCGGCCGAGATCTCGATCGCGATGCCCGGCGGTCCCGATCTGTGCGCGCGCATCTGGGTGGCGCGCGTGGGACGCGTGCCGCTGCTGCTGCTGGACACCGACGTGGAGCAGAACCCGGATCACTACACGGACGTCACCGACCGGCTGTACGGCGGAGGCAGCGAGCACCGGCTGCGCCAGGAGCTGCTGCTCGGCGTGGGAGGCGTGCGCGCCCTGCGCGCGTACAGCCGCATCACGGGCGCGCCGGTGCCCGAGGTCTACCACACCAACGAGGGGCACGCCGGGTTCCAGGGTCTCGAGCGGATCCGCGAGCTGACGGTCGCGGCGGGCGAGGCGGGCCTCGGCTTCGACGACGCGCTCGAGGTGGCGCGCGCGTCCACCGTGTTCACCACGCACACACCCGTGCCGGCCGGCATCGACCGGTTCGAGCGCACCCTGATCGCGCAGTACTTCGCGACCGACGGCGGCGTGCTGCCCGGCGTGGCGACCGAGCGCGTCCTGGCGCTCGGCGCGGAGGACTACGCGGGCGGCGACCTCGCGATGTTCAACATGGCGGTCATGGGCTTCCGGCTCGGGCAGCGCGCCAACGGCGTCTCGCGGCTGCACGGCCACGTCAGCCGCGACATGTTCAACGGCCTGTGGCCCGCGTTCGACGAGGCGGAGGTGCCGATCGGCTCGATCACGAACGGCGTGCACCTGCCGACGTGGCTCGCTCGCGAGTTCCGGGAGATGCTCGACGAGGTCGGCGCCGACATCGACGGCGACCCGGAGACGTTCGCGCGCACGATCGATCGGATCCCTTTCACGAGGGTATGGAACGTCAAGCGCGAGCTGCGCGCGCGTCTCGTGCAGGATGCCCGTGCGCGTCTGCGCGCCTCGTGGGTCAAGCGCGGCGCGGTCGGGGCGGAGCTCGGCTGGATCGACGACGCCCTCTCCCCCGACGTGCTCACGATCGGGTTCGCGCGCCGCGTGCCGTCGTACAAGCGCCTCACGCTCATGCTGCGCGACCCCGAGCGCCTGAAGCGCCTCCTGCTGGACCCGAAGCGCCCCGTGCAGCTCGTCATCGCGGGCAAGGCGCATCCCGCCGACGAGGGCGGCAAGAGGCTGATCCAGGATCTCGTCCGCTTCGCGGACGGCGCCGACGTGCGTCACCGCATCGTGTTCCTGCCGAACTACGACATCGGCATGGCCCAGCAGCTCTACCCGGGCTGCGACGTGTGGCTGAACAACCCGCTGCGTCCGTACGAGGCGTGCGGCACGAGCGGCATGAAGGCCGCGCTCAACGGCGGCCTGAACCTGTCGATCCTCGACGGCTGGTGGGACGAGTGGTACGACGGCGAGAACGGCTGGGCGATCCCCTCGGCCGACGGCGTCGACGACGCCGACAAGCGGGACGACCTCGAGGCCGCGGCGCTGTACGACCTGATCGAGCGTGAGATCGCGCCGCGGTTCTACGACCGCAACGGGGACGGCGTGCCCGTGCGCTGGATGGAGATGATGCGGCACACGCTCGAGTCGCTCGGGCCGAAGGTGCTCGCGACCCGCATGGTGCGCGACTACGTGGCGCAGCTGTACGCCCCCGCCGCGGAGGCGGCGCGGAGCCTGGGCACCGACTTCGGCGGCGCGGTGGAGCTGTCCGCATGGAAGCGGCGCGTGCGTGACGCGTGGCAGGGCGTGCGCGTCGAGCACGTCGAGTCGCACGGCGTGAACGAGGCCGCGGAGGTGGGCGCCGAGCTGTCGGTGCAGGCGCACGTCGCGCTCGGCGGCCTGTCGCCCGACGACGTCGAGGTGCAGCTCGTCTACGGCCGCGCGGAGGGCGACGACCAGCTCAGTTCGGTGCGGATCGCGCCGCTCGCTTCCGGGGACTCGTTCTCGGGCGGCCGGTCGTCGTTCGCCGGCTCCGTGCGCCTCGATCGCGCGGGCCCGTTCGGCTACACCGTGCGCGTGGTGCCGCGGAACCCGCAGCTGGCCTCGACGGCCGAGCTCGGTCTCGCGGCGCTGGCCTAATCGAGCGAGCGGATCACGACCACGGAGCGGGGGGCGAGCGACAGGCTCGTTCCCGCCTCCGTGATCTCACCCTCGGCATGGGCCGGGTCCGTGGACAGCACGACCTCGCCGCGGCGCACCCACTCGTTCTCGCGCAGCACGGCTTCGACCCGGCTCTCGCTCGCGTTGAACCAGAGCAGGAACGAGTTGTCGATCTGCTGTTCACCGTGAGGACCGGGATCGCGCAGCGGACGTCCCGACACGAACATGCCGAGCGTGTGCAGTCCGCCGTCGTTCCAGTCCTCGTCGCTCATCAGCCCGCCGTCGGGGTGCAGCCAGGCGAGGTCGCGGGGTCCGTTCGGGATCGTGGGCTGACCCTCGAACCATTGCCGCTGGCGCAGCACAGGATGCTCGCGGCGCAGACGCAACGCGGTCTTGGTGATCTCGTACACGTCCAGCCACGCGTCGTCCGCGCTCCAGTCGATCCAGGAGACCTCGTTGTCCTGGCAGTAGGCGTTGTTGTTGCCGCCCTGCGTGCGCCCGCGCTCATCCCCCGCCGTGAGCATCGGCACGCCGTTCGACAGGCACAGCGTCGCCATCAGGTTCGCGGCCTGCCGGCGGCGCAGCGCGACGATCCCTGCGTCATCGGTCTCACCCTCGACACCGTGGTTCGACGAGCGGTTGTTGTCGGTGCCGTCGCGGTTCTCTTCCCCGTTGGCTTCGTTGTGCTTGCGCTCGTAGGTCACGAGGTCGCGCACCGTGAATCCGTCGTGCGCCGTGACGAAGTTGATGCTGTTCGACGCCGTGCGGCCGTCGTCGGCGTAGAGATCGCTGGATCCGGCCAGGCGCGTCGCGAACGCGTGGATCGGGGCGCGTGTGCGCCAGTAGTCCCGCACGGTGTCGCGGAACTGGTCGTTCCACTCCGCCCACTGCGGAGGCATCCGCCCGACCATGTAGCCGTCCATCGACACGTCCCACGGCTCGGCGATCAGCTTCACGTGGCGGAGGATCGGGTCCTGGTCGATGGCGATCAGGAGCGCGCAGTTGAAGTCGACGTCGTAGCCGGTGCGGGTGAGCGCCGACATCAGGTCGAAGCGGAAGCCGTCGACATGCATCTCCGTGACCCAGTACCGCAGCGAGTCGAGGATCATCCGCAGCGCGAGCGGGTTCCACGCGTCGACCGTGTTGCCGCAGCCCGTGACGTCCCAGTAGCGGTCGTCGAAGCCACCGTCCTCGGGGATCACGCGCTTGTAGAAACCGCGGTCGTCGAAGCCGCGGAACGACAGCGTCGGGCCGTCGGGACCGGCCTCGGCGGTGTGGTTGTAGACGACGTCGAGGATCACCTCGATGCCCTCGCGGTGCAGCGCCTTGACCATGCTCTTGAACTCGGCGACCTGTCCGCCGCGGTCGCCCGAGGCGCTGTACGAGGCCTCGGGCGCGAAGTACGAGATCGTGTTGTAGCCCCAGTAGTTCTTCAGCCCGCGCTCGCTCAGCGCGGGCTCCGACACGAAGTGCTGCACGGGCAGCAGTTCGACCGCCGTCACGCCGAGATCGCGGAGGTAGGAGGTCACGGTCGGATGCGCGAGCCCTGCGTACGTGCCCCGCAGCTCCTCCGGGATGCGGTCGTGCAGCTTCGTGAAGCCCTTCACGTGCAGCTCGTAGATCACGGTGTCACGGAAGCGGCGCGCGATCCGCGTGTCGCCCTCCCAGTCGAACGAGGGGTCGACCACCACGCTGCGCGCCGTGTAGGCCGCCGAGTCGGTGTCGTCGCGGAGGGCGGGAGCGCCCTCGCGCGCGCCGTAGATCGGCTGCTCGGGGATGACCGTGCCCGCGGTGGCGAGGCCGTACGGGTCCAGCAGGAGCTTGTGCGGGTTGAAGCGCAGGCCGTTCGCCGGGTCCCACGGACCGTCGACGCGGTAGCCGTAGCGCTGGCCCGGCCGGATGTCCGGCAGGGCTCCGTGCCAGATGCCGAGCGTCTTCTCCGCCAGCTCGTGCCGCGTCTCGTGGTCGGCGTCGTCGAACAGGCACAGCTCCACACGCGTGGCGTCGGGCGCGTACACCGCGAAGTTCGTGGACGCGGGTGACCAGCTGGCTCCGAGGGGCCAGGATCGTCCTGGCCACACAGGCGCCTTCTGCCCCACTTCGCGCCAGATGACGGGCGTCATCGGCCCTCATCTCCACCCTGCGGCCGCGGCGGCGTCCAGAGCATCAGCTCCGCACTGCGGCGCACGCGCGTGCCGGCGCGCAGCGTCACGACGGACCCCGTGGCGCCCGCCGCGAAGACGCGGGCGCCGGGACGGGAGGCGCGCTCGGCGTGCAGGGCCTGCTCGAGATCCCGCACGCGGCGGCGCAGATCGCGCACCTCGTCCTCCAGGTCGAGCATGCGCGCGATCGCCACAAGGCTCACGCCCTCGCCCGACAGACGCGCCACCTCGCGCAGCTGCGCGATGTTGCGGGCGGAGTAGCGGCGCGATCCACCCGGGGTGCGCCCCGGGACGACGAGCCCGATCCGGTCGTACTGCCG